>OMJE01000001.1 GCA_900299275.1 bacterium
CAGTCGATGACCTCGGCCTCGGCGTTACCGATTGCGAGCGTTCTGCCCGCGACGGCCTCACCGTTCACCCTGGTCACCTGAGCGTCGGCCTCGGCGTTGAGGGTCTTCGCCTTCGCGTCACCCTCGGCCTTCTTGATGGCCGCCTGGGCGTTGAACTCCGCGATCTCGACCTGTCGCTGCGACGCGACGACGTTGCTCTGTGTGTCTGCTTCGGCCTTGGCCTTCTCGAACTCCCTGCGGGTAGCTTCCGCCGCCTTCTGGGTCTCGAAGGTGATCTTGCGCTGCTCAGCGATCTTCCGATCGGTGAGCGTCGCCATGAGGGCCTCCGGCGGTACGATGTCACCGATGAGGGTGTCCACCGCACCGACGTTGTACTCCTGGAGCGCTGAGGTGATGGCCTTGCAGGCCTCCTCCTGACGCTCCGAACGACTGCTCAGAAACCCGATCACGTCGGAGTGCTGAGCAGCGTTGCGGAAGTAGTTGCCGATGGTCGGCTCGAGCACCTGAGTCACCAGGTTCTGCACGGTCCCGAAGCGCGCGATGACCTTGGGGGCATCGGTCCTCGGGATGTGGATGATCTGGCTGACATCCAGGTTGAAGGTGAAGCCGTCGGACGACCGCACCGTGATGCTCGAGAGACGCTCGTCGAGCTTGTGGGCTTCGCTCTTGTCGTTGGCCCAGTTGAGCACGACGTTTGCCGTCGGCACGATCTCGACCTTGTGGGTGTGGGGGTTGATGGCGTACTTGCCCGGATCCAGAGGCTCCGAACAGACGCCCTTCTCCCCCTTGCTCACGAGGTTGCCGTGCTTGAAGTCGGCCCCCGTCACGTCCTTGCCCTCTTCACCAACGAAGGAGATCACGACGCCCACGTGGGCGATCGGAACCTCCGTCAGCTCGACGCATTGGATGGTTGCGAACATCGGGTTGATGTAGTACCGTCCCGCGAGGATCACCTGCTCCTGCAGACCCTTGAAGCCGCCGTTCTCGACGAAGACCTCGGGGTCCTGGAAGGAGTTGTGACCATCGACCACCTTACCGGCGATTTCGCCCGCAGGCAGTGAAGCACCGTCCTTGGTTGTGACGATGCCGACCTGGCCATCGGGGATCTCGAATGCCCTGTCTTCCCTGACCGAGAAGAGCTGGGTGTTGATGCGGTAGGTACCCGGCGTGAGAACCGCAATCTGCGGACCACGCTGGCCATTGCCTTCGATGAAGGCGCGCGCATCCTGAAAGCAGTTGCAGTCGACCTGGCGGCCGAGCACGCGTCCCTCCGAGAGCGCCTTGCCGTCACGAGCTTCGACGACACCGATACAGCCCTGCTTTACCGTGAAGAAGTTCCCGAATTCGATCGAGTACTGCCACGGCCAGAAGCCGAAGTGGAGGCCAGGCGCGAGCGTGTCGGCCTGGACGCCAGCTTCACCCCGCAGAGCGATGATGGCGCCGTCGGGCAGTCGGGTCTCGCCGAAGAGCGCGAAGCGCTTCACGACGATGCCGATCTGGTTCTCGGGAATCATCACGATGCCGAAGATACGAATGACGAACTTCCACCCGGCAGCGATCGCGACGAGCGCGATCACCCACCAGAGGCTCACTACGTAACTAAACACTGTTTCCATTTTTTCCTTTCCTTTCGTGGAATTTTTTCAAACGAAACAGCGCATCCACGGGTGCGCTGTTTGTACGAACTACAAACCATTACACACCCTTTGGTATATTTTGTCAACCCCTGCACGACAGCCATAAAACACAGGCATGAAAAATAAAAAACCGCCCTTTTTAGGGGCGGTTTTTTATTTAGCGTTTACTCCACTGCTTGCGCTTGCGAGCCTTTACAAGTCCTGGCTTCTTGCGCTCCTTTGCGCGAGGATCGCGGGTAAGAAAACCTGCGGTCTTTAACTTTGCGCGTGTATTCGGCTCTGCCTTGGTGAGTGCACGAGCAATCGCGTGACGTACTGCATCGGCCTGTGATGCTACACCGCCGCCTTCTACGTGAGCATGCACCTCGTAGTTCTCGGCGCTCTCGGCTGTCGTAAGCGCTTCCTGCGCAATCTTTGCGCGCTCTGCCGTCTTAAAGTATTCAAGGGGCGTCTTGCCATTGACGAGCAAGCTCTGCTTGGCGCTCTGCGTCATCCGCACACTTGCGGTTGATGTCTTGCGGCGCCCTACTGCGGTGATAAATGTCGTTGCCATAGTTATACTTTAATCGTCAAATTCTTCATACGCGGAGCACGAAGTTTGTTACGCGGGATCATACCGTCAACGGTCTTGCGTACCACCTCCTCGATACCCTTCTTTGCAATGAGCGCATCCATGCGTACTTCACGAAGACCGCCTGGATACCCCGTGTAGTGCGTGTACACCTTACCTTCCTGGCGCTTTTTTGGAAGGTGGAGTTTGCTTGCGTTCTCGATGATCACTTGCACCGGCAAGGCCTGATTCTTTACGAAGTGGGCCGAGCGCTTACCAAGGAGGGCGTGTGCAGCCTCGCTCGCGACGCGGCCAAGCGTGCGGTCAGTCGCGTCGATTGTGTGCACCATAGGCTGTATTTTTTTTGCGGTCATGTTGAATAAGGAATACTAGACAAATGCAATATATGCAAGCTTGCGTGCATCGTTGGCACCGCGTTTTGCGCGCTTGACCACACGGGTGTACCCGCCTGCGCGGCTCGTGTAACGAGGTCCGATTGAATCAAAAAGCTTCTTTACGGCCTCAGCATCTTGAAGGCGTGCCATAGCAAGGCGGCGGCTTGCAAGCGTGTTGTTCTTTGAGTAGGTCACGAGTCGTTCAACAAACGGGCGCAATTCTTTCGCCTTTGCCTCCGTTGTCGAAATGCGCTCATTGAGCACGAGTGATCGTGCGAGCGAGCGCATAAGCGCACGGCGCTGATTCGCCGGACGACCAAATACTCGTGCTTTTTTCGTGTATGCCATACCCGTTGTTATTCACCCTTCAAGGTTAGACCGTGAAGTGCAAGTGCCTTACTAATATCCTCGACTGCCTTGTCGCCAATGCCCTCGATATCTTTTAGTGCTGATGCCGTCTTGCGCGCAAGACCAGCAACACTCTTAATTCCCGCATCCTCGAGTGCCGAAATGACTCGTGCGGAAAGATCGAGATCAGCAACCTTTACCTTCGCAGCATCTGCTGATGCTCCTGCATCTGTTACATCTGCCTCGCTCGGCGCTGCCGAGAGCGACATGCCCTCCTGGAAGCCAATGATGGACTTCAACTGATTGATCATGATCTCGATTGAGGACTCAAGTGCTTCACGGGGTGAGATCGTGTTGTTCGTCTCGATGAAAAGGCGAAGGCGGTTGTAATCCGTACGATCACCGACGCGCATATTTTCTACCTCATAGTTCACGCGGCGAATCGGCGTAAAGGTAGCATCGAGTGCGATCGTGCCAATGTTTACTTTGTCCTTGGTGAGCACTTCGCGCGCAACGTAACCCAAGCCGCGCTCAATGGTGACTTCAACTTCAAGAGAGGACTTGCCTGAAAGGTCGGCAATGTGCTGCTCTGGATTCTGAATCTCTACCTGGCTCGGCAATTTGAAATCTTTAGCGGTAACTGCCCCCGGACCCTTCACTGAAAGTGAAATAGTCTGCGCATCATCACCATGCAATACAAAATGGATACGCTTCAGGTTGAGAAGCATTTCCATAACGGTTTCGCGCATACCTTCGACCGTTGCAAATTCATGCGGTACGCCCTCAATCTTCACCTGTGTAATAGCCGCACCCGGAAGTGAAGACAAAATAATACGGCGCAGTGAATTGCCAAGCGTGTGACCGTAACCCGGATAGAGCGAGTCTATTTCGTAAACGCCCTGCACGCCTTCTTCAGAAACGATGCGCGGCTTACTCGGAAGTGTGATGTGGTATTCCATAACGTAATCGTAATTACCAATTCGTGTTTATAAATTATCGCGTGTAGAACGAGAGCACCTGGCCCAAATCACCCGCCGGATCGGCCGAAACCGTCGTCGGCTTCTCTACGAGTGATCCCTGCATCTTCTTTGCATCCCACGATAGCCATGACGGCAACGTGCGTTCTGCAAAGCGATCAGCAAAGCCCTCGAGCGCACCGTGCCCCTTCGAGCCCTCGCGCACCGCAACAACATCGCCAATGTGCAGGATGTGCGATGGCACGCGCACTTTCTTGCCATCAATCATCACGTGACCATGAGCAACCATTTGACGCGCTGCGCGACGTGTCGACGCAAGCCCAAGACGCCACACGACGTTGTCGAGACGCGACTCAAGGAGCTCGTGGAGGAATTCGGACGGCTTTACGTTGCGCGCCGCCAATGACTTGTTCACATAGCCACGGAACTGCTTCTCTGTAAGACCATAGGTAACGCGCACCTTCTGCTTCTCAAGCATCTGCTTGCCGTATTCGCTCTGACGGCCGCGGCCGGCACCGCGCTTCTTGTTCTTTGCACTGCGATCTGCAGACAACGCAAATTTTTGCGTCTGTGCCTTTTCAAAGACACCGACACCGAGACGCTTGGCTAGTTTATATCGTGGACCAGTTTTCATAGTGACAAAAGATTAGACGCGACGAGGGCGCGGTGGGCGCGGACCATTGTGTGGTACTGGCGTCGCATCCTTGATGGAACGGATCTGAATACCTTTCGTAGCAAAGGCACGAAGCACTGATTGACGACCGGCACCGACACCGCGAATAACAACCGACGCTTCCTTGAGGCCAATCATGGCACCCTTCTCGCCGAGAAATTCACCCACCTTTGCTGCTGCATACGGGGTCGACTTGCGAGCGCCACTGAAACCAAGCGCTCCTGCCGATGAGCTCAGCACGGCATTGCCCTTTTCATCCGTAAGCACTGCCTTTGTGTTATTGAACGTAGCTTCAATATGCAGCACGCCCTTTTCGAGGTGTCGCTTTGTTGCCTTCGACATCGCGCGGTCTTTACGACCCGCATCCATGCCTTTGCCACTCTTCTTAATGATTCGTTTCTTTCCCATAGGTAATATTATGTCTTTTCAAGCGTACGGCGACCCGAGGTCATCGTCTTTCGAACGTTGCCACGGCGGG
>OMJE01000002.1 GCA_900299275.1 bacterium
AAGTAGCAAAGCACCTTGAGCCAGGTCGTGTGCGCGCCATTGCGCTTGCGTCGACCGACGGTCTTTCGCGTGGTGTTGCGGTACACGACACCGGTGCGGCACTCTCCGTGCCGGTGGGTAAGGAGGTGTTGGGCAACATCTTCAACGTCCTTGGCGAGCCGCTCGATCAAGACCCCAAGAATGCGTACGATTTCTCAAAGGGCAAGCGTTGGCCGATTCATCGCGCCGCACCAACACTCGACAAACAATCGACCAAGGTTGAGGTGTTTCAAACGGGTATCAAGGTGATCGATCTCCTCGCGCCGTTCGTGAAGGGCGGTAAGGTCGGTCTCTTCGGCGGCGCTGGCGTCGGCAAGACCGTGCTCATTCAGGAACTTATCCGCAACATTGCCGAAGAAAGCGGTGGCGCATCGATCTTTGCCGGTGTAGGTGAGCGTACGCGTGAAGGCAACGACCTGTATGGCGAAATGAAGGAATCGGGCGTGCTCGACAAGACCGCTCTCGTCTTTGGTCAGATGAATGAAGTGCCGGGCGCACGCCTGCGCGTCGCACTCACGGCGCTCACAATGGCCGAGTACTTCCGCGATGAAGAGGGGAAGGACATGCTTCTCTTTATCGACAATATCTTCCGCTTCTCGCAGGCAGGATCTGAAGTGTCGACCCTGCTTGGCCGCCTTCCAAGCGCCGTGGGCTACCAGCCAACCCTCGCCACTGAAATGGGTGGTCTCCAGGAACGCATCACCTCGACCACGTCAGGCTCAGTGACCTCGGTGCAGGCCATTTATGTGCCGGCCGACGACATTACCGACCCCGCACCAGCAGCCTCATTTGCTCACCTCGATTCGACCATCGTGCTCTCGCGTGCCCTTACCGAAATCGGCATTTATCCAGCTGTCGATCCGCTCGCGTCAAGCTCGTCCGCACTCTCGCCAGCTATCGTGGGGGAGGCGCACTATCAGACGGCACGCGATGTGCAAAAAATTCTGCAGCGCTATAAAGAACTGCAAGACATCATCGCCATTCTAGGTATGGAAGAACTCTCCGACGAAGACAAGCAAACCGTGAACCGCGCACGAAAGATCCAGAAATTCCTCTCGCAGCCTTTCAACGTTGCCGCGCAGTTCACCGGTCGCGACGGCACGTACGTTACTCTCGAGGAAACGATCCGCGACTTCGCTGCAATCATCGCAGGCGAATACGACGATCAGCCGGAGGACTTCTTCTACATGAAAGGTTCACTCCAGTCCTAGCATGAAAACAAGGATTATTACGCTTACTGGCGTGCTCTATGACGGCGATGCCGACGCCGTGCACGCGCGCACAAAATCGGGCGACATTACAATCCTCGACCATCACCAACCACTCCTCTCAATACTTGCACGAGAGAGTGTCATCCGCGTCGAATCGCAGTCCGGACTGCAATCAATTGAGGCACCGTCTGGTTTTCTACATCTTGACGGCAACAATGAGTTGACGGTCCTCGTCGACTAGCGGTAGAGTGGTAAAATTATGAAGAAAATTTTAGATGTGACGAGCCCCGAGGGGCATTACAAAGCTAAGGCATGGTGCCTTGAGTGTATTGATGACCGTTTTCGCGAAGCGCTCAGTGAGCTGAAGCAGCGCCAGGCATGGCATCAATTTGACCGCACGCAGTGGGCGGGTGGCGCAAAGGAACTCGCGCTTGAAAACCCAGAGGAGCTCACACCAATCGCGGAAGCAATTCTCGGACAGCTAGCAATTTCCCTCAAATTGCATGATGCACAAGAAGTAGCACTCAAAGTACATGAGGCCTGTGGCGCCTACGGTGACGCAATGCCAAAAGATAGAGAGGAGGCCCTCCGCTTTATGGAAGCGGAACTACGCAAAGCCGCCGATGTTGTACACGCGTATCTTGAAAAACTAGGGACACCGAAACCCGTACGTCTTTTTGCCATCACCTTTGACGGCGTCTACGAGGTAGAGTAGAGCATTTGCACAATGATCGCGTGCGGTATATAGTGCGAGGCGCGAGAATCGGCACATCCGATTCTTTGTTCTTTTGACGACAACATGAAAGGAGGCAGACCGTGTCCAGAAAACCACTCACTGACGAGGAGCTCTCCGAAATCTCGCAACTGCGCGATTGCGGACGACTCGTCGACATCGAAGACCGCAAGCTCTCGCCCTACGTCATCGTGGTGGCGTGTGGCGATGGCCACGAGTACCCGGACATCTTCGATCACCATCGGAGCTTGTGCCGGAGCAAGGGCCACATCATGATCCACAACCATCTCGCAAACGGAGGACCGCTCGTGTTGCAGGCAAATTCGCCTCTCAACCACGGCCTTCCGGGCGACGAGGTCTTGCTCGCTCAGATGGGCGACTCGTTCGAGATCAAGGAGACGCACCACGTGCTGCTCAGGCTTCATGCTCCGTGCGGCGCAGCGCGCCTCATTGGCATGAGTCCTGCCGGACAGATCGAGGCCCTGCGCGAGGTGCAGCAACGCATCATGGCGCAGTATCCGGTCGTGCAGGTGAGCCGTCTCTTCGACGTGCGCTATCCGGATGGCCGCCAGCGCTCCTATTTCATCGACCTGTAGACGGCTCTGCCGCCTTCAAAACCAACGCGGACCCACCATGGGTCCGCGTTTTCTTTTGTAGACCGAGGTGGATAGTGCTTTGGACAGTTGCCGATTGATGGGGCATAGTAGGTGCATGCAAGAAAAGCTATTGGTGGAACGAATTACCACATGGGTCGGATCGACATCATCACTCATTCTCCATACACTGATTTTTGCAGCTTCATTTATCGCAGCGGCATTGGGTCAAATCTCGTGGGACAATATGCTTCTCATTTTGACGACTATCGTGTCACTCGAAGCAATATATCTTTCAATTTTCATTCAAATGTCCGTCAATCGCCAGGCAGAGGAGCTCGCTGAAGTCAGTGAAGATGTCGAAGACATTCAGGAAGATATCGAGGAGATCAGCCAGGACGTGGATGCCATTCAAAAAGATGTCGATGAAATCCAGGAGGACGTCGACGAAATCCAGGAGGACGTCGAGGACATCAGCGAAGATGAAGGGGAAGACGCCGGCCACGCACGCCGCCAAGCCGAGGCTATTGAACAACTCACTGCCGATGTACGCCGTCTTCTAAACGATCTCGAACAATTAAAGAAAAGTTAGTCGGGCTGCCGGGAATCGAACCCGGTCTACATCCACCCCATGGACGCGTACTACCGGCATACTCCAGCCCGTTCTGAGATGTTCTCGGTCGGGCTGCCGGGAATTGAACCCGGTCTACACGCACCCGAAGCGTGCGTACTACCGGCATACTCCAGCCCGACTGAAAACACCTCATCACTTGTGGTCACAAATAATTTGCTCGCCATCGCTCACAATTTTTGCGACCCCGTCTCGCGGTCTGATCTTTTGATCAGACATTGCTGCGACTCGCACCAGGCCTAAAAACAGCATGCAGATGCTGTTTTTAGGCCTGGTGCGCTCCACAGGATTCGAACCTGTGACCTTACGCGTGTGAAGCGTACGCTCTAACCAACTGAGCTAGGAGCGCGAACTCTTAGACAATAGCAAATTCTAGTGCGTGCTGCCATGTGCTACAGTATCGCGGATGGGCCATTAGCTCAGTTGGTAGAGCGCGTCATTCGCATTGACGAGGTCAGGAGTTCGACTCTCCTATGGTCCACAGCTTGACAACCAGTTTTGTATATTTTTTAATATGACCCAGGCGGTTCTTTAGCCGTACTACACCAGCAGGAGGTATCTCATGCGTGAAGTCATTGTGCAGCCGTGGGAAGAGTATGAGCCGGGTCGCGGCTATCAGCCGGACGGCTACTCTCTCCACATCTCTGACGCCGACCTCAAGGCGTTTATCGAAGATCGTCGCAAGGCCGAGCCTAGAGCCTACGCAGACGCAAAGTTGCGTCCGAGCGGAAACTCGTACACGGTTCTCATTCCAGACAACATCTACGGCGTGGTGAACGC
>OMJE01000003.1 GCA_900299275.1 bacterium
GCGTTTATCACGGACTTTTCTACCTGGTACGTACGCCGTTCACGCGACCGCATCCGACAGGGTGGGGCAGAGACGCAGGAAGCGCTCGCGACGATGCGCTACGTGCTCCACACGCTTTCAAAAGTTATTGCGCCCGTTATGCCTTTTGTTGCCGAAGAAGTCTTCGTTGCGGTGCGTGAAGAAAATGAGCCTGTGAGCGTGCATCTTGCGGACTGGCCGCAGACATCGCTTCTTACACGTGCGGTCGCCTTTGTGTCGAGTGGAGGCACCGAAGAAATTCTTAAGAACATGGAGCGAGTGCGAACACTCGCTTCTGAAGGTTTACAGCTACGCCAAAAGGCGGGCATCAAAGTGCGCCAGCCGCTCGCTGCACTCACTATTACGGAAGCGTTGCCGGAAGAGTTTTCTGCTATTCTCGCTGATGAACTTAATGTGAAGGAGATACGAGTGGGCGCAGAGTTCGGGCTCGACACAGCGCTCACGCCGGAACTCATACAAGAAGGGGATGATCGAGAACTTGCACGCGCAGTAGCGGAAGCCCGTAAGACGGAGGGGTACGCGCCACATGATCGGGCGTCAGTAGTGAAAGACGCCGAAGGAGTGCATAGCGTAGCGCTTTCAACGGGCGAAGTGCGGTTCAACCTCGTGCGCGATGCGTCATAAATACGAAGCGTCGGCTATTGTGATAGGACGGTCGCCCTTGGGTGAAGCCAATGCGCTCCTCGTCCTTGCTGCAAAGGGACTTGGTCTTGTCCGAGCGCGCGCGCAAGGCGTACGGAAAGCTGGTGCAAAGCTCGCGCCGGCACTGACGACGCTTTCGGAAAGTGACGTTAGTCTTGTAAAAGGGAAGGAGGGGTGGAGGATTGCGGGGGCAGTGCTCCGCGAACCGTGGTTTTCCAGGCTCAAAGAGCGTGATGCGCGCCTGCGCATCGCACGTGTCCATGGGCTCTTGCTTCGACTCGCGCCAGCTGACACCGCCGAGCATGATTTTTACGAACTGATGCAATGTTTTTATGAAGTGCTTGAAACTGTGCCGACAGCACGCTACGAGGCCGCCGAACTTATGATGGTGTTACAACTCTTGTCGCGGTTAGGTCTTGCGCAGGGTGCCGTTCCGGATCTCGAAGATGCTTTTAGTGAAGAGACGTTGTGTGCAGTCGATGCGGCTCGAGTAACCTATATACACCGCATCAACCAGGGCATTGCTGCATCGGGGCTCTAAAGTCCGTTATACTAGAATGTAATGCCCCCACAAGAAGAGGAAGTTGGTGCACTCGAACAAGCGCGTAAGCGCCTCTACGATATAGAACCTATGCCGAAAGAGCAGCGGCACCCGCTCTCGGGAGCTGGTGCGCACGCAGCGCCGCCGGCATGGCAAGACATACCTGAAGTTGCCGAAGCAGCAGCACCACCAAAAAAACAGCGAAATGCAGCGGGTATATTTTTTGGGATTGCTATAGGTTTTTTTGTGCTATCCGCAGGTGTGGCAGCATACCTCTTCTATTTTGGGGGCAATTCAGTCTCGCCGAATAAGATTACGATGGAAATTCAAGGTCCCACATCGATTGCCGGCGGGGAAGCTATTCCACTGTCACTAAAACTGGTGAACAGAAATCCTGTCGCACTCGAGAACGCCTCGATTGAAATTGATTTTCCGCCGAACGCGCGTAATGCCAGCAACACGCAGGAGGCGTTGCCGCGCTACACGGAACAAATCGGTTCTATTGCTAGTGGCGCCACCCTCACACGATCCATTAAAGCCGTTCTTTTTGGTGGGAAAGGCGACGTTATCACACTACCGATCCTGCTTTCGTACAGCACCGCAAATTCCAAAGCTGTCTTTGAAAAGAAGGTGTCGTATCCGATAGAGATCACCGCCACGCCGCTTGAGCTTCAGGTCGATTCGCTCACGGAGACCGTCTCGGGGAAGACCATTGCGTTTAACGTAGTGGTACGTTCAAATGCGCCGACTGCAATTCAAAACGTGGTGCTCAAGGCCGATGTGCCGCTTGGCTTTACGCTCACATCGTCATCAGTGCCCGCAAGTAATTCTAGTTTCCTGCTTGGCACTATCGCCCCAGGAAGCAGCAGGTCCGTTTCAATCGTGGGAACGCTAAGCGGGCAGGAAGGGGAGCAGAAGGCATTTCATTTCTCCATCGGCACAGCAAACTCTTCTACTGATACGCTGCCCACGGTGACGTATATGAGTCAGACAAGTACGGTGGCAATCCAGGCGCCGTTTATTGCCACTACCTTTACGCTGAACAACGATTCCTCCGACAATCTCGTCGCGAACGCTGGTGCGCGGCAAAATGTATCCATCAATTACAAGAATACCCTCCCGAGCAGCGTATCAAATGTGCGCGTCGAGGTGGCGATAACCGGTTCTGCCGTCGATTACGACAGTATTACGGCAACGCGCGGTTTCTATCGCTCAGTCGATCACACGATCGTATATGCGCCTGACACGGACAGTGCCCTAAGCAATCTTGCGCCCGGAGCCTCTGGAGTGGGTGCGTTTAACTTTGCCGTGCTTCCGGCGGCGAAAATAGTCGGGAATCCAACGATGACGTTCACCATTACGGTGTCGGGAACGCGCATCGGACAGTCGAATGTCCCCGAAAGTGTGACAGCCTCCCTCACGCGCACCGCGAAGGTCACGTCAGGGGTAGCGGTGAATGCGAGCGCGACGTATGCAACTGGTGCGTTCCAAAATACGGGCCCCATCCCACCGAAGGCAAATGAAGCGACCACCTACACTGTGCTCTGGAACGTCAGTAACCAAGGTAGTGCGGTGGCAGATGGTATGCTCACGGCAACCTTGCCCAACTATGTGACATACACCGGCAAGACCTCAGGGCAGGGAACTATCACCTACGATGTAGCATCGCGAACGGTGACGTGGAAGATTGGTAATTTGGCACAACAAGAGCGCATCGACGGCTCCTTCCAAGTATCGATCGTTCCTTCCACATCGCAGCGAGGCTCGGCACCCAATCTCACATCAGAACCCAACTTTGCCGGGCATGACCGCTTTGCAGGAGTTGCCGTGAGTGCAACCGGGGTAGCCGCAACAACAGAAACGAAGGCGGATCCCGGGTATGTATCTGCGAAGGGAAATGTGCAATAATCGGGGCTAATGACGCAAGACGGCCGCATGGAGAAGATTATTTCGCTCGCGAAGCGGCGCGGCTTTATTTTCTCCGGTTCGGAGATCTATGGTGGGCTTGCGGGTATTTATGATTTTGGGCCACGAGGCGTTGAGTTGTTGAGCAATTTAAAGAAGTCTTGGTGGAAGGCTAATGTATACGATAAGGAAAATGCCTATGGTCTCGATGCCGGTATTTTTAAGCATCCTCGTACTTGGGAAGCGTCCGGGCATATCGGTGGGTTTTCAGACCCTCTCGCCGAGTGTCGAAACTGTAATGCGCGCATTCGCGTCGATAAAGAGCTCGCGAAGATTGGTGTAACGGCTGATGAGAAGATGTCGGAAGATGCTATTAATGATCTTTTCGATCAACATCGTGGAGAGATTGCCTGCCCATCATGCGGCAAAAAAGAATTTTCTCGTGTCCGCGCATTCAATCTTTTGGTTAAGTCGAATTTGGGTGACTTTACGTCGGAAGGAGCCGATCCTGTATATCTGCCGGGCGAAGCCTGTCAGGGCATTTATCTCGATTATAAAAACATTGTCGACTCAATGAGTCCAAAGATTCCTTTTGCAGTCGCTCAAATCGGAAAAGCATTCCGCAACGAAATCTCGCCACGCAACTTTCTTTTCCGCATGCGCGAATTTGAACAGGCTGATACTCAGTTGTTCATACGACCACACGCAAACAAACACGCCTATGAGACGTTGAAAAAAGATCGCTGGAGCTGGTTCCTTTCACTTGGTATTAGCGAAAAAAGACTCCGATTTAAGCAACACGAAAATCTGGTTTTTTACGCGAAAGATGCGTGGGATATCGAGTATGAATTTCCGTGGGGTTTTGATGAAGTGGAGGGCGTTCACGATCGAACTGATTACGATCTTTCTCAACACGAAAAGTTCTCTGGCGTGAATCTTCATTACACCGATCCAGAAACAGGGGAGAAGTACATCCCTTGGATTCTCGAGACGTCGATGGGTATGGGTCGCGTGTTCCTTGCAGTTCTTTGTGATGCGTATTGCGAAGACGAAATGGATGGTGAGACGCGTGTGGTATTGAAGCTCGCGCCGCACCTTGCTCCGGTAAAAGCTATGGTTTCACCTCTGTTGAAAAATAAGCCCGAGCTTGTCGCTAAGGCGCGTGAGGTGTATGCCGCTCTAAAAAAGGTCGTTCCGCAGATCGCTTGGGACGACAATGGCAACATCGGCAAGCGCTATCGCCGACAAGACGAGATTGGTACCCCATTTTGCATCACGATCGATTTCGATACGCTCGGGGAGCATCCCGACCTTGCAGATACCGTCACACTGCGTCATCGCGACAGTGGGGAACAAGAGCGCCTCACCATCGCGGATGTAGCAGAACGCTTGCGCGCGGCAGTCGAGTAGAAAGAAACTTTATGATACGATGCTCCGTATGAGCAAGGAGTATCACATTTCAGTCACGGCGGGCACTATCATTAAAGCGCTGGCACTTACTGCCGGAGCCTATATGCTCTGGCAGCTGCGCGATCTCGCGCTTTTGGTGCTGACGGCCATCGTTATCGCATCGGCCATCGAGCCAGGCGTCGCTTTTTTTGTTCGCCGAAAAATGCCGCGTTTCATCGCAGTCACGCTGGTGTACGTTCTCACGATTGGTTCATTCCTCGGTCTCTTGTATGTCTTTGTCCCGCCGGTGCTCGCCGAAGCAGGTGACTTTGTGGCGGCACTTCCGCAGTACCTCACCTCGCTTACTGCGTCGACGCCGGTATCCACGTTCTCGCAGGCCACAGACATCCTTGGCAGCCAAAAGGATCTGCAGACGCTCGCCACATCGTTGCTGTCTTTGCAGTCCGTCTTTACTTCAACGACCACAGGCCTGACCAACCTACTGATCGCATTCTTTGGCGGCATACTCTCCTTCATGCTCGTGCTCGTTCTTTCGTTCTATTTTGCGCTTCAGGATACGGGAGTCGATGACTTCCTGCGTCTCATATTGCCGGTCGAGCACGAGGCCTACGCGATCGATCTGTGGCGTCGTGCGCAAAAGAAAATCGGACTTTGGATGCAGGGGCAGGTATTGCTCTCCGTCATCGTTGGTATTTTGGTGTACCTCGGCATGCTTATTATCGGCATTCCGTATGCGCTGTTGCTCGCCGTGTTCACCGCGTTTGCAGAGATCATTCCTATTTTTGGTGCCCTTGTGGCTGGGCTGATTGCTATGGCCATCGCGTACTCTCAAGGTGGTATTGCACTTGCGGCAATCGTTGCTGGACTTTATATCGTCGTCAATCAGTTTGAGGCGAATCTTATCTATCCGCTCATCGTGAAGAAAGTTATCGGACTGCCGCCACTACTCGTGATCGTGGCGCTTGTTGCCGGTTCGACACTGGTTGGCTTTCTCGGCGTTCTGCTCGCGGTGCCTATTTCAGCGTCGGCACTTGAATTACTGGCCGACTACGACAAGCATAAGCGACGTGCGCACGCACGCTAAGCGTTATGCGGGCTCGCTATATCACCACAACGCTTCCGTATGTGAATGCGAATCCTCATTTGGGGCATGCGCTTGAATTTGTACAAGCGGATTTCTTGAAGCGTGTGATGGAGGTGGGAGGGAGTGAACGTATCTTCTTGAATACGGGCACCGACGAGCATGGCGCCAAAATTGCCGCCAAGGCGGCAGAGGGTGGGGAAACGCCGCAAGCCTATGCCGATCGGTACGCAAAGCGCTTTCAAGATCTGTGCGATACGCTCAATATCTCGTACGACGTCTTCACGCGCACGACGAATCCCGAACATAGTGCTGCAGCGCAAGAGTTTTGGCGCCGCTGCGACGCAGCGGGGGATATTTATAAGGCTACGTATGAGATCAAATACTGCATCGGTTGCGAACTCGAGAAGACCGACTCGGAGCTTGTGGAAGGGCGGTGTCCGGTGCATCCCAATCTCGAAATAGAGGTGCGCAGCGAAGAAAATTATTATTTCCGTTTTTCAAAATACGCGGAACCGCTCTTGAAGTTGTATACCGAGCGTCCCGATTTCGTGGTGCCATCGGTGCGATTGCATGAGATCGAGACGTTCGTGCGAGCAGGACTCAAAGACTTCAGCATATCGCGTCGCAAGGAAAAGCTTTCGTGGGGCATTCCAGTCCCAGGCGATGAGGACCATGTCATGTACGTCTGGTTTGATGCGCTCGTAAACTACGTCTCTACTATTGGGTGGCCACGTGACATGGCACGCTTTGAAAGTCTGTGGCCGGTCGTGCAATTTGCTGGAAAGGATAACTTGCGCCAGCAGTCGGCCATGTGGCAGGCGATGCTTCTTTCGGCCGGTCTTCCGCCATCAGAGCAAATATTCATACATGGTTTTATAACGAGCGGGGGACAGAAAATGAGTAAAACGCTCGGTAACGTGATCGATCCCACGGCTCTCATTGCAACCTACGGTGCCGAGGCAACGCGCTATATTCTCCTGCGCCATGTGCATCCGTTTGAAGATTCGGACCTTACGGAGGAACTCATCCATACGCTCTACACTGCACATTTGACCAACGGTCTTGGAAATCTGGTGTCGCGAGTCATGAAGCTCGCGGAAACGCATCTCGACGGACCTGTGGCAGTTGCGCGGCACTCGTTCCCACAGGAATTTGTGTCCCGAGCAGAACGCTTTGAATGTAACCGAGCGCTCGATTTTGTTTGGGACAAGATTCAGGAGGTAGATGAGCGCATTACGCGCGACGAGCCATTCCGCGTCATAAAAGAAGACCCAGAGCGTGGAAAGGAGCTCATCGCGGCACTCGTGAAAGAGGTGGCTATGATTGGCACGCTGCTTGCGCCAGCAATGCCGAGTACGAGTGCCACTATTCTAAAAGCGGTTCAAGAAAACAAAAAACCAGAAAACCTTTTTCCACGTATTGCGCTCGCCGACACAAAAGCGCAGGTATGATTCTGCGGTACGTCGACGCGCATTGTCATTTGCAGTTCGCCGAGTATGAGGCTGACAACGCGGAGCTCATTACGCATATGGCGGAGCAGGGAGTTGCCGGTATTGTCGTCGGCTGCGATAGCTCGTCATCGCGTGCTGCGGTAGCGCTCGCGGTGCAATACGAACATCTCTACGCTGCCGTAGGGCAACACCCTAACCAGGAAGAATTTTTTGATGCAGAAGAAATGCGTGAACTGCTCCGGCATGAGCGTGTGGCAGCAGTGGGTGAGTGCGGGCTCGATTACTACCGGCCAGCGGAGGTTACCGAGGCGGTGATAGAGGCACAGAAGGAATTATTTAAAAAACATATTGCGCTTGCAGTAGAGTTCAATAAGCCGCTCATCATCCATGCGCGGCCTAGCAAGGGCACGATGGATGCCTATCAAGATCTCATACAGCTTCTCGTAGAAGCGAAGAAAAGTGCGCCGCATTTGCGCGGCGACATACATTTCTTTGTGGGAGGGGTAGCGGAGGCAGACGCTCTCATTGAACTCGGCTTCACACTCTCGTTCACTGCTGTGGTGACTTTTGCTCGTGACTATGACGAAGTGATCCGGCACGTGCCGCTTACCTCGATTCTCGCTGAGACCGACGCGCCCTACGTCGCTCCAGCCTCTCGTCGGGGACAGCGCAATGATCCGCTCTCGGTTGTTGATGTGGTCGCAAAGATCGCCGAAATTCGCGGTGAAGAGCTTGAGCACGTGCGGGAGACACTTTTCAAAAACACCGAGGGACTCTTTTTGAGATAGGCCGCGAACCTTGCGAGAGCACAAAACTTGTGCTACGATGCGAGAATTATGGCTAAAAATAAGGATGTTGCTCCAGAGATGGAGCTCGACGGAGAGGCCGAAGTTCGGGTATACGAACTCGGTTTCCACCTCGATCCAGAACTTCCTCTCGAAGGCGTTAAAAAGGCCTACGGAGCTGTTCGGGATATTACTAGCAGTCACGGCACGATCGTTGCTGAGGGTGAACCGGTAATGGTGCAGCTCGCGTACACGATTTCCCGCCAGGAGAATGCCGGCCGCCGTGACTTTAACAGCGCCTACTTCTCGTGGGTTGCGTACGAAGCGACCGCTGCAGCTCACGATGAAGTGCTTGCTGCAGTGCGTGGCGACAAGAATATCGTGCGCTTTATTGACCTTGTGACCACCAAGGATGCAGCGCGCCATGCAGTAGAGATTCGCGAGTTTACCGCAACGAAGGGCACACCAGAGCAGGAGGCCGAGGAAGCAGAGGCAGCAGCCGAAGCTGAACTCGATGCTGCTTTGCAGAGCGCAACTCTCTAAGTATGTACCTCAACAAAGTATTCCTCTACGGAAACCTCACACGCGATCCAGAATTGAAGGCGCTGCCGTCCGGCGGTTCAGTCGTCTCTTTTGGCCTTGCAACCAATCGTTCATACAAAGATAAGAATGGGGCAAAGCAAGAGGCAACTGAGTATCACAACATTGTGTCCTTTGGTAAGCCAGCTGAACTCATTGCGCAGTACATGAAGAAGGGTCGTCCGCTTTTTGTGGAAGGACGCCTCCAGACGCGCTCATGGGATGGCCAGGATGGTAAGAAAAACTACCGTACGGAGATTGTCGTCGATAACTTCCAGTTTGGAGATGGCGGTTCGCGCGCGGGTGGGGCAGGAGCAGGATCGGAAGCGCCGTCCTTTGAAGCGCCTTCAGCACCAAAGGGCGAAGAGATTCAGTATCCTGATGAGGAGATCAATCCGGAGGACATTCCATTTTAGTTAGCACGTTAATTTATACACCATGGCATATCAAGCAGAACGAGAGGAGATGGAGATTAAGAAGTTTGTTGATTACAAGGACGTTGCGTACTTGAAGCAATTTACGAGCACGCACGCAAAGATCTTGTCGAAGAAGCGTACGAGAATTCCAGCCAATAAGCAGCGCGAGATCGCAAATGCGATAAAGCGCGCTCGCTACATGGCACTTTTGCCATACGTCGCTGCGTAAACAAAAAAACCGCGGGCCCATTGGGCCCGCGGTTTTTTTGTTTACGCCTTGTCGACGCGTTCTACGTATTCGCCCGTATCAGTATTCACGCGCACCACGTCACCTGCATTGATGAAGAGGGGAGCGTTTATGGTCGCGCCTGTTGAGAGAGTGACGATCTTGTTGCCGCCCGTTGCGGTATTGCCCTTTACGGTCGGCGGAGCATCGGTCACTTCGAGGTCTACCTTCACTGGAATTTTGAGCGTCACAGGCTTGTCTTCGATGGTGACGACTTCCACCGTGCTGTTTGGTGCGAGCCACTGGACTTGGTCGTGCACAGCCTCCTCTTTAAAATTGAAGCGGTTCTTAGGATTATTCTCCTCTGCAAACCAGCTCTCGCCGCGGTTGGTGTAGAGGTACTTCGCGTTCATACGGCCCACTTCTGCCTCGGCTACGCTTTCGTTTTGGTGGAAAGAGATTTCTATAACCTTGCCAGTCACGAGATGGCGCAGCTTGGTCTGATTGACCGGCTTGCGCTGTTGCATGCGGAAGATATGCGCCGAGAGCACCTCGTAGGGCTCGCCGTTGTACATGATGATGCTTTTCGAGAGGATCTCGTTGTAGGAAAGTATGGCCATAAATAATGTCACCTAGGCTGCGACCGAATGGTTATAACTAATGCGATATGCAGCAGATAGGCGTATGATACAGGGCACAATGACTTTTTCAAGCACAGGCGATGACCTTTCGGTGCTAACCGATGCCGAGATCTTGGTGCGTCTGAAGCGCAATCCGTCACTCTTTGCACTCATTGTTCGCCGGTATGAGCAGCCTTTTTTGCGCCGAGCCCGTGCCATTGTGCGCGACCCACGCGATGCGGAAGAAATAGTGCAGGATACCTTTACCAAGATCTATCTGTATGCCGATCGCTATGAGCCCCAGACAGGTGCCTCATTCTCCTCATGGGCATACACGATTTTGAATCGCGTTGCATACACAAAGTACACCAGTCGCCGTAAGGAATCGCGCACACGTGTGGACCTTGAACCAGAACATTTGGAATCGTTGCCGGATACGCAGATATCTTTTTTTGAGGAGCTTTCAGTGCGTAATGAAGTGCTTGCCGTGCTCGCAAAGCTTCCCGAAAAGGCGGCTCGCCTTCTGAGGCTACAATTTCTCGAAGGGAAGACCCAAGAAGAAATTGCAACAGCAGAGCGTCTGTCGGTGTCTGCGGTAAAGACGCGCGTGCACCGCGCAAAGAAATTATTTAGAAAACACTATGATCACACCACCTAACACATCCCTCGAGACCATTGTGATGCGGCGCATCCGTATCATTCGCATGCTGCGACCTCTTTTTTCTTTGACGGCTGCAGCGACGTTGGGTCTTGTGGCCGCACTGTTGGGTATTGGCAGACTAGTGTGGGTTGCGCGTGTTTTGAATAACGCACCCCACGACATTACTCGGGTGCCAGGTTTTTATTACGTAGCCTTTATGCATGCTCGTCCGACAGTGCAGTTGCTCACGCTTCTGTGTGCGGTTTCGGCATTCGTTCTTGTGCACACATCGTATCGCGCTGTGGAGACGACGGTGAGGTCGGCGATGACCTAACTTTCGGTTAGTTTTGCGCGAATCTGATTGAGCAGATCTTTAGCTACAGGACCGTTCTCATGCAAGAACGTGCGTGAGGCATCATAACCGCGACCAAGAGCAATGTCACCGAACTTATAGGATGCGCCTGACTTTTGTACGAGGTCGTACTTCTCGCCAAGGGCGAGCAGCTCGCCTTCGCGACTGATGCCTTCGTTGTAGAGCAGGTCAAATTCAGTGGTCCTAAATGGTGCGGCGACTTTGTTCTTCACCACTTTCACACGTACGCGTCCACCTACTACCTCTTCGCCCTTCTTGATGCTGGCGATGCGGCGAATATCGAGGCGTACCGAGGTGTAAAACTTGAGTGCCTTGCCGCCCGGGGTCGTTTCAGGATTGCCAAACATCACGCCGATCTGCATGCGGATCTGGTTTATGAAGATGACAATCGTCTTGCTGCGCGAGACGATGGCGGTGAGTTTGCGGAGCGCCTGGCTCATAAGACGCGCCTGCTTGCCTACGTGCTGTTGGCCCATCTCTCCTTCGATCTCATCTTTGGGAGTGAGGGCAGCCACAGAGTCGACTACAATGACGTCCACATTTCCGCTACGCACCAAAGACTCGACAATATCAAGCGCCTGCTCGCCGGTATCGGGCTGGGAAATGAGAAGTTCGCTTAATTTCACACCAATGCGGCGGGCATATTCGGGATCGAGCGCGTGCTCGGCATCGACAAATGCAGCGATGCCGCCGTCCTTCTGTGCCTCGGTAATCACATGAAGGGCGAGTGTCGTCTTGCCGCTACTTTCGGGGCCAAATATTTCGATGATACGACCGCGGGGGAGTCCGCCCACGCCGAGGGCAGCGTCGAGGCCTATGGAGCCCGTCTGAACAGACGGGATTTTTTCACGCTTGTCGGCGCCATAGACGGTTATCGATTCGTCGCCAAATTTGGTGCGGATCTCTTTGAGGGCGAGTTCAATCGACTTCTGGCGCTCGCTTTTATCAGACGACGCAGAGGCCACAGTCTTGAGTACTTTTTCTTTTGCAGGTTTTTTAAGGGCCATGATGAGTGTGATTAAGGAATTGCTATGGTGCGCCTCGCCGTGATGGTTCGTCCAAAACGATCGGATACCACAAAGGTAAGTATAGTCGTTCCATGAGGGAAGGTAAGAGTTGACGAAAAGTTGCCCTGCTGGTCGAACAAGAGCGGGGCACCATTAAGGGTAAAGACAGCTGCGCGCTTCACGTGCCCCGAAATAGTAACTACGGGATCGGTGAAGGTTTGATAATCACTAGGGCTCGTTATCGCCAGCGAGGGGCCAAGCAGGAGCGGCAGGGCCTCCATAAGACCGTACAGAATAACGAGCCCGACAATAAGGGCGGTGATGCTCCGTGTCATTCTCGGCGGGCGGCGCTAAAAGGTATCCACATCATCTTCAGTTCCACTAGTGTCACCAGTGCCTCCACCGCGGGAGAGCACTTCGCGTGGCTTGCTGCCATCAGCAGGCCCAATGACGCCCTTCGCCTCAAGGACGTCCATAAGACGCGCCGCGCGTGAGTAGCCAATCTTCAGTTTGCGCTGCAGATAGGAGGTAGAGGCGCGGCCAGCTTCCTCTACAGCATGACGAGCTTCCTCGTAGAGGTCGTCGTCCGCATCCTCGTCATCAAATCCGCCGCTTGAAAGACCAATGACGTCGCTTGTTTCTATGCGGGTGCCAGCGCCACCAAGGTCGATGCTGGAGAGGTCACCCGCATTGTTCTTCTTGATATAGGCCACCACCTTCTTCACCTCGCCTTCGCCGATGTAGGCTGTTTGTAGACGCACGGGCTTCTGCATGTCGCTTGCGAGATAAAGCATATCGCCAGCACCGAGCAGGGTTTCTGCACCCGAGCCGTCGAGAATGGTGCGTGAGTCAATCTGCGAAGCAACCTGAAGCGCCATACGAGTCGGGACGTTTGCTTTAATAAGGCCGGTAATGACGTTCACGGAGGGGCGCTGCGTGGAGAGTATGAGATGAATACCGACGGCGCGCGACATCTGCGCAAGACGGACGATCGATGCCTCAAGCTCGCGTGGGTAGGACTGCATGATGTCGGCAAGTTCGTCGACGACGATAACGATATAGGGCATAGCCTCCGGTAATTCTTCCTCGCCGGCTTGTTTTGCGGGTTCGTACACGGTCGCGTGATAGGAATCAATGCTTCGTACGCCGGCAGTTTCAAGGACGCCATAGCGGCGCTCCATTTCCTTCGCAGCCCACTTAAGGGAGAGGATTGTTTTCTTTGGATCCGTAATGACCGGTGTGAGTAGGTGTGGAATGCCGTTGTAGGCGGTCAGTTCCACGCGCTTCGGGTCGATCATGATGAAGCGCAGTTGATTAGGTCCATTGCGGTAGAGAAGTGAAGCGATGATGGCATGAATGGCCACCGACTTTCCTGAGCCCGTTGCACCGGCCACGAGACAGTGCGGCATCTTGGTGATGTTCACGTAGTGCGGCGTGCCTGTAATGTCTCGGCCAAGTGCGGCGAGTAAAGGCTTGGTGCTGTCGACCCATTCCGGAGAAGAGAGGAGGCCGCCAAGACCGACCATTGCCTTCGTAGTATTTGGCACCTCAATGCCCACGAGCGACTTTCCAGGTATTGGTGCCTCGATGCGCACCGGATGCGCGGCAAGGGCGAGTTCGAGATTGTTTGCGAGCGATACTATTTTCGAGAGGCGCACGCCTTCGGCGGGCTTTACGGCGTAGCGGGTCACGGTAGGGCCCACCGACACCTCATCCATTTCAATATTGATACCGAAGTTCTGGAAGGTGCGCTTAATGATGTTTGCGTTTGCCTTAATGTCTCCCACGCCGGGCTTTCCGCGATCGGGGGCGAGGATGGTCACGGGCGGTGCATTATATTCAGCATCAAAATTCGCGATGCCAGCTGTGGAGACTGAGGCACGGTTAAAGAGGTTTACCACTGGCTCGCGCTCCGGTGTGGGCGCCGACTCCTCATCGGATTCGGAAACTTCTTCATCGGTATCAGTAGGGACGCCGACAACATCCGTGAAGTTTTCATCCACGTCATCATCTTCTTCACTGCTCCGATCTCGCCGTAGGCGATGCCATAAAGCAGTCGATGCCTCGAGCAGGTACGCACCTGCAACTTCAATGTCTATGACGAGAGCGACACCAATCGTGAAGACTGCGAGGAGGAGAACGAGCGAACCCCAGAAGCCAAAGAATTGTATGAGCGCTTGCCCAAGTGCGTGTCCGGCCGACCCGCCCATGCCCACATCTGGAAACATGCCAGCGAAGGCGAGCACCGAGGCAAGGACAATGACCAGTCCAGAGGTTGTGATGGGTGCTATAAGGGTGCGTCGAAATCCGGCGTAGACAGCCACGGCAAGGAGGGCAAAGGGAAGAGCGAAGGATCCAATGCCCACGACCGCATAAGTCGTGCGATACGCCATCTCACCCACAGGGCCCGCAGCGCCTACAAGGGCGAGTGCAAACAGTATTGCTGCGGCAAAGAAAACAACCGCTGAACTATATCGAATAAGGGTATCGTAATTCTGCACGTTCACTTCACGCTCCCGACGCTTGGTCGTCTGATTTCGCTTTGCCATATATACGCATATTCTACCATCACGCATAACCATAAAAGAGACAAAAAGCTACTATTGCAGCATTACGTCACGGACGTATACTGTCTTATATAACTATGGGACAACAGCAGTCTGATATAAGACAAACAGGGATGTCCGTTGAGCTCGATACTAAGACAAAAGGAGCGCTTTCAAGTGATTTTGTCTTTGAAAAAAACATATTCAGCAACATATTCGAAAAAGACGTTAGAAGGGTCTTTATGTACAAGAAGGCAGAACGTCTCGCCAAAGCCATCCACCTCGTGGCGCCGGCTTTCAAGAACTCGCCAGCGTTGCACAACAAGTTAGACAGCATTGCGGTGGAGTTAGTGGAGGCAGCCATACTCCGCCCGGGAGAATCACGGGAGCAACTTTCACGATCGCTTCTTGCTCTTTCGAGTGTTCTAGCGATTGCGCGCACGTCAGGAACATTGTCTGAGATGAATGCCGATATGATCTCGCGTGAAGCGCATTTTTTGTTGCAGGAGCTCGCGGCCTACGAAGAGCCACGGGTTGCCCTCGAGGAAGGACTAACGCTCGCCGATGTGGCGCGTTCTGCACCGCGTACGTTTGAACGACGACCCCTCGTCACGTCCACGTTGAACGGTGTCCCAGAAGACGGTCAAAAAGACATATTGATCGATCGCTCTAAAGGACATGCTGGAAATGCGTTACAGAGCTCCGTAAATAGTGAAAGGCGCGATGCTGTGCTTGATATTATTCGACGTCGGGAACAGGTGAGCATAAAAGACATTTCGGGCGTTATACGAGACGTTTCGGAAAAGACTATTCAGCGTGAGCTTCAGACGCTGATCGATGAAGGGTTGGTGCTACGAAAGGGGGAGCGCCGCTGGAGCACGTACACGCTCGCGCTTTAGGGCATAGTGTCGGCGCTTTTGGTCCGAAGGGGAAGGGTGAGGGTTCTTTGATTCTGGAGAGCCTTTGCTTTGACGAAAGACTGCTTTTTTGGTAGGATTCTCCCGTGGTAGCGACTGGCACATAGGGCGATATCCCGGCTGGAAACGGCCGTTTTGTCGTGCCTAACCACACGTTGTTATCCACATAGTCTCGCTTCAGGACAGGGGCCCTTGCTATACTCTAAAGAGTCCTTGCAGGAGCACCTGTGTTTCTGAAGGGCGTACTTTGATAACTGGATATAGTGGTTTTTGCAAAACCACACTAACCCTTACCAACTAGCCCATGGCGCGCTGGTCGAAACCGCGCGGTGTGGGGTAGCGTGAAAAAGTGCTCATTACAACTTGATTATCATGTGCGCTTAAAAAGCAATTAATATTCATTATGCAAACAGTAACTATGAAAGTAACGGCGAAAGTCGCTGCTGTAGCTACCGGCCTTGCAATGGCAACTTCTATGCTCTCGTTTGCACCGATGGTGCACGCAGCAGCAGCATGTGATGTTGGCATGACTAACCTCACGGTTGGCGCAAGAGGTGCTTCAGTAACGAATCTTCAGAAGGCCCTTATCGGCGGTGGATTCTCTATTCCTGCAGGTGCAACAGGCTACTTTGGTGCACAGACCAAGACGGCAGTTGCAGCATGGCAGAAGTCAGTAGGTGTTGCTCCGGCAGCAGGCTACTTCGGTGCAAAGTCACGCGCAGCATTCAACCTTAGCTGCGGCGAGGCTGCAGGTGCAGGTGCAGGTACGGGAGCAGGTGTCGCAGGCTGCAAGCCAGGCGATCTCTTTAGCTCAACGACCGGCCAGTCCTGCTCGGCAACGGGTACGGGCACCGGCACGACCGGCGCGCTCGCTGGCACCGACGGCACTCTTGATGATGTGACGTCACTCAGCCAGTACAGCAACGAGAAGGTTGGTGAAGGCCAGAAGGCAGTCACCATCCTCGGCGCTGACGTAAAGGCATCAAAGGATGGCGACATTGCTTTGAAGTCGGTCAAGGTTTCGTTTGATGACTCTGGTGTCACTGGCGGAGCTGCGACGCGCCTTAACCGCTACCTGAACAAGGTATCGGTATACCTCGGCGACGCGAAGGTTGGTTCCGCAGACGTTTCTGAGTTTACGGAGTCAGGATCAACGTGGAGCAAGGTGATTTCGCTCTCGGGAGACACGGCTGTTAAGTCAGGTCAGACAAGCAAGCTCTACGTAAAGGTAGACTCTGCAACCACCATTGACTCGAACGACCTCGTTGACACGTGGAAGGTTGAGCTTGCGAACATTCGCTACGTAGATGGTGCAGGTGTGTACAGCACCGACAGCACTACGGGTGATCTTGATTCGCATGGAACCCAGGTTCTCATCAATTACGTATCGTATGCTACGGCATCGAACACGAAGTTGACGGTAACGACCGCATCGGATTCACCAGCCAAGAACATTGTGCCGGTGGACGATGTGAACAACACGGACAACGTAACCCTCTTGAAGGGCCGCCTCAAGCTCGATGGTTCATCTGATGCGCTCCTCAAGGAGCTCCCAGTGACCCTCGATGGAGGTGCTCGCAATGTGAATGCACTTGCAAACACGTTGACCTTGAAGATTGCTGGTCAGACCTACTCGAAGTCAGTTACTGCTGCTTCGGCAACAGCAACGATCACCTTCGACAATCTTGACTACACAGTCAAGGCTGGCGACACGGTGAACTTCGAAGTGCTTGCTGACCTCAACAATGTTGATGGTGCAACCATGTACGAGGGCGATGTAATCAAGGCAAGCGTCACTACGACGAACCGTGATTACATGAGCATTGAGAATGCCCAGGGTGATCAGCTCAGCGACTCGAATGAGAAGTCCGGTACCGCCCTTGGCGAATACCAGGAGCTCCGCACGAAGGGTATTGGTCTGAAGATGATCTCTTCGAACTTCTCAGTCGCTGCTGGTCAGTCGGCTAACGACGACCTTGGTACCTTCACGATCCGCTACAGTGTCACTGCATTCGGTGATACAGCATACGTATCGAGCCTTGCAGATGCGAAACTCTCTGGAGTAACGACTGGCAAGACTTCGATTAACGTTGATCGCGCAGGCACTGCAACGATTGGCGGCACGTCAGTCACGCTTAAGAACACCACAGATACGACGCTCAACGCTGCTGGTCTCTACGAGATCCAGGAGGGTGAGACGAACATCTTTGAGGTTACAACGACAGTACAGCTTCCGGCTGCTGGTTCTGCAGGTCAGTTCCGCGCATCGCTCGGCGGTGTGTCATGGACCAACACCAGCACACAGGCAGCTCCGGCAAACACGTACACGTCTAACCTTGACGCGTTCCAGACCGCTTACTACGGCTTGAACTAATCAGGTTCTTGTACGAGCGAAAGCTCTAGCTAGGATAGTGGCCTAGCACAACAAAAAACCGCTCCCCGAAAGGGGAGCGGTTTTTTGTTATTTGAATGTGCATCCTCTATACTTTGCCTATGATCACTGAAGCACGCGACTCACTTTTTTGGCGCAGTGTCACGTACGGATTCTGTGCCTTCTTTGCCACGTTCCCCTTCATAAATTTTTCTGGCTTTCTTTACTTCGGCACGGCAACGCGCGCGGTGACGCTCACGGGATTCGCGCTCGTGCTTGGCAGCGCGCTTGCCGTCTGGTCCGTAGCACAAGAGAAAAGTAGAGTCGCGCTTCCGCGGTCGCCGATCCTGGGGGCTGTTCTTGTGTATGGTCTTGCGCTCATTGTTTCGGCCATGCAAGGTGTGAATTTCTCAACATCGTTCTGGTCTCTTAGTACACGCATGACGGGCCTCTGGTACTTCAGCATGCTCCTCATCTTTATGCTTGGACTCTGGAATGTGTTGCAAGATCGCGCACGCCACCATGTGCTCGTCTTGTACATCACGATTCCCGCAGCGCTTTATTCAGTGGGATACCTCCTTGGGACGCTACATCTATTTGGTCTTCCGTCGAACGATGGTTTTACGTTTGCAAATAGTTCCTTTGGCGGCATGTATCTCTTTGCGTCATTTATGCTTGCGCTCTATTACGTACTCCAGGCAGAGCAAAAAAAGTGGTGGATGTATGCGCTGCCCGTGCTGCTTGCCATAAGTCCAGCCACGCTACATGCAGGTGTCTGGAGCTTTGATTTTTCCAAAGGTATTGTCGGTGTAGCCGAGGCCAGCACGGCCGTCTTTTGGCTTTCAGTGCCGCTGCTCGGTGTTTTCTTGCTCATTGCGCGAGTAAAAAACGCGCAGCTTCGCAAACGCATCGACTACAGCCTCTTTCTTTTTACCGTTATTGCCGCAGGTATCGCTTCTTATTCACTGTTTTCGCCAACGGGATACTTGCGCGCTCTTTACCTAAAAAATAGTTCAGCTGCCCGACCGGTGGTGTGGCAGATGTCGGAAAAGGCAATAGGGGAGCGGCCGCTCCTTGGCTGGGGCACCGATACCTTCGAGCGGGTCTTTGAACAGCACTATGACAATCGACTGCTCGAGGAGGCGTACGGTCATGAAGCGTGGTTTGACCGCGCGCACAATCTCTTCGTGGATCAAACGGTGGACAATGGTTTTGTGGGGCTTGCCGCTTACGTTGCTATCTATTTGGTCACGATCCTCTGCCTTATGTATGTGGCGCGTGTCGCAAAAAATAATGGCGACCGGCTCTTTGCGGAGGCGCTCATTGTGTATTTCGTGCTGCACCTTGCCGAAGGGCAGACGGCATTTGATACATCGATTTCGTATCCGCTCCTTGCTTTTATGATCGTCTCGGCTGGCGTGTTGTATGAACGCGTACGCCGCGAAGCCGGCAGGCGTACCGAACTTTCTCTCCACCCCGCTGCGCGCTACACCGGAGCATTTGTTCTTCTCTTGTATTGTGGCTGGTCACTTTTTTACGGCTTCATTCCCATCGTGCGGGCGGAAATGGCGAATGGTGATGTGCGTTCAGGCGGGTCGGCCGCAGAGCGGCTGCCCATGTACAGTGTCTTACTCGGTTCGCCGATGGATGAACAGGGATTCCTGTGGCGAATAATGACTGACTTTGAGCGCGGCATCCAGGAAAATCCAAAATCGGTCGAAAACCCGGCAAACGTTGCGAATTTCGAAAAAGAAATGGTGATATATGAAAACGGCTTTAAAGATATTCTGAAGCGCGATCCCACTAATATCCGTGCCCACTTAAGTCTTGCGAACGTGCTTATTTATCAGAACCTTTTCCGTGTGAATAAGCTGCAGGAGGCACAGGATGTGCTTGATCAAACCATTGCGCTCGCGCCACAGATGCCGCAACCCTATTGGATGAAAGCGGTGGCGTACATCTATATGGCAAAGTTCCAAGAAGCGCGAGCCTATGCACAGAAGGGTCTGGCGCTGAATCCAAATATCAAACAAAGTCAGACCATCGTGCAGTACGTGGACCAATCAATACGCACGTTCCCCAATATTATTCTTTACTTCTTCTCCTATATCTAATATGGCCTACGATTCGCAACAACCAGCCAAACGAAATCCAGAGTTCAAAGAAGCAGAACGCCCCTATGTGCTTGAATTCGTCCGCTACGCAGCAAGCTTTGCGGCAGTTATTGCCATAGCACTCCTTATGCTCTCGCTCGCAAGTAAGGCGGCCGCTCAATAAGTGCGGAATTGCCTTTCTCGGCATTTTTGGTACAGTACTCACTGTACGAACCGAAGACAGTGGGTACCTTCTTTGCGAAGGATAAAGCCTGCCGAGGTTGCCGAACGCATAGAGCGTGCTCTGTGCGCGGAAACTCTCACTTCATAATCGTTCGTGCGTAATAAATAGGTATGGCAATAACCAAGGACAAAAAGGGAAGTATCCTCGCGAAACTTACCGACGCCTTTTCGGAGGCGACGTCGATTGCCTTTGTGGGCTTCAACAAGCTTACTGTCGCCGATGTGTCCAAGATGCGTAAGGATCTTGGTTCGCAGGGCGTTCGCTACTTTGTGGCGAAGAAGACGCTCATTAAGAAAGCACTTGCAGACAAAGGATACACCGGAACTATTCCGGAGCTTCCTGGTGAGGTTGCTGTCGCCTGGACAACAGACGATGTGACTGCGCCGGCTCGCGGTATCCACGAGTACAGCAAGAAGCTGAAGGGTGCGGTGGCACTCCTTGGCGGCGTTTTCGAAGGAGCATTTCAGGATAAGGCGCAGGTCGTTGCGGTAGCAACGATACCGCCGGTACCTGTGCTTCGCGGTATGTTTGTGAACGTGATCAATAGCCCCATTCAGGGTCTCGTGATCGCACTCGACAAGATTCGTGAGACGAAAGCAGCTTAATCATTTGTAATTGATAATCGTATGGCAGAAGAAAACGTAGCAGCAGAGGCAGTCGTCGAGGAGACGGCAGCTCCTGTGAAGGAAGAGGCCGTAGAGGTTCCGGCAAAGTTCAAAAAGCTTGTCGAGGAGATCGAAGGCATGACCGTGATCGAGCTCTCTGAGCTCGTAAAGGTGCTTGAGAAGAAGTTTGGCGTGTCGGCAGCAGCAGTTGCCGTCGCTGGACCGGCAGCAGCAGGTGCTGCAGCTGAAGAGGAGGGTAAGTCGACTGTCGACCTTGAACTCACCGATGCTGGCGCAAGCAAGATTGCCGTCATCAAGGTAGTGAAGGAGGCGCTCGCCCTTGGTCTCAAGGAGGCTAAGGATCTCGTTGATGGCGCACCATCAATGGTGAAGACTGGCATGAAGAAGGAAGATGCTGCCGAGCTCCAGAAGAAGCTCGTAGAAGCGGGTGCAAAGGTAACACTTAAGTAACTTTTGACCTCGGTATCGACCGGAAAAAGCAACCGGGCCCGGCATTTGCCGGGCCCGGTTGCTTTTCACTCCGGAGTCCGTACACTAGAAGGGTACGACATGGAGCCGCTCGCTAAACTATTTGGATCGCCGGGACGTTTGAAGATCATACGGCTCTTCGTTTTCAACCAAGACTCCGCGCTCACAGCCGCTGAGGTTGCAGAACGCACGAAACTCTCTAAATCTATTGCGCGCCGCGAACTCAATGAGCTCCTTTCGGCAGAATTTCTCCGAAAAAAAGGTGCACAGACGCCAACGCGCTACCAGGTAAATACGCATCTCGATCACTTTCCGGCGCTTGATCACTTTATCCGCGAAACGACGAGTGTTCGCCCGCAGGATGTGGTTTCGAAATTGCGCAAGGCAGGGTCACTGCGGCTCGTTACGCTTTCCGGTCTTTTTACCGGCACGATTGAATCAAAGATAGATCTTCTTGTGGTGGGAGACAGTCTCGAAGAGCGACCACTGACGCAGGCGGTGAGGGCGCTTGAGGCTGAACTCGGCAGAGAACTGCGCTATGCCTTTTTCACCACACCCGACTTCAGATACCGTCTCGGCGTGTACGATCGACTCTTGAGAGATGTTTTCGACTATCCACACCGCGTACTTTTAGACAAAATTGGGCTCTAAAAATGATATACTTCCGACAGATACTCGTGGGTGCGACGCGAGTACTTAATCGTATAAAAAAGATTTTTATCCACTATGCCAGTCAACACTTGGGCGGACGTACTCACGGTAACGTCAAATCAGTTTTTTACTAGCTTCATTACCACGATTCCCGGTATTCTCGCTGCTATCGCGATTTTCATTATCGGTTGGCTCGTGGGAGCAGGTGTCGGTCGAGTAGTACGACAGGCTGTGGACGCTATGCGCGTTGATCAGGCGCTTCGCGCAACAGGTCTCGAGCGCCTTCTTTCGCGCGCGGGATTCCAGCTTTCTACAGGCAAGTTCTTCGGATTTATTATTGAGTGGTCGTTCGTGATTGTGTTCTTGATAGCGTCTCTGCAAGTGCTTGGCCTTACGCAAATAACGACGGTACTCGGCGGCATTGCGCTCACGTACCTGCCTAATGTTATTGCGGCGTCTATCTTGCTGATTGCGGGTACTGCACTTGCGCACGCAGCAGAGCGCGTGGTGAGCGGTTCGGCACGAGCAGCAAAGCTTCGTGCAGCAGGTCTCTCGGGCAAGTTTGCACAGTATGCGATCTTCATTACTACGGTATTCTTCGTGCTCGATCAGCTCGGCGTCGCACGCGACTCTGTGAATACGTTGTTCACAGGCGTTGTGATTGCTTTGTCGCTCGGCATCGGCCTTGCATTCGGTCTTGGTGGTCAGCACGCGGCAGCGCGCTACTTGGAAAGCCTCCAGTCCAGCTTGAAGGACTAATCTAAAGTCACTTCCTATGAAGCAAAACCGCCCAGAAATGGGCGGTTTTGCTTGACCTTGTGCTGTCTTGTTGACAGGCAATTAGGCCTCGCGTATACTCCTTTCTACGTGTATACGAAATCACAAACCTTAACCAACCGGGGATAGGCCGCAAGGCCGCGCGTTTGTAACGCGAACCGCCCCGAAGGGGCGGTTTTCGTTTCGAAGAGAGTACACGTGCTTTTTGACATACGAATATTGTTCACCCACCAATGAGCCGGTGGGTGAACGAGCAAAGGTAATTGAAAGCCTCGCGGTGAAAGCCGTGGGGTAATCAAAGTGCAAAATAATGATTGTGGTATATAGGTCTCCGCATGAGAGACAATTAAGAGTGCACGGTGGATGCCTTGGCTTAGGATGGCGATGAAGGACGTGACTAACCTGCGAAAAGCTCCGGGGAGGCGGTTTGTAGCCTGTGATCCGGAGATGTCCGAATGGGGAAACCCTCCAGCTTGAACTGGAACCCACGGGGTAACGCCTGTGTGGAGCGAACCTCGGGAAGTGAAACATCTCAGTACCGAGAGGAAAAGAGAACAATACGAGTTGCTTTCAGTGTGCGCGTTATGTTCGTGCACATTGAAAGCGACTCTCGTGATACCCCGAGTAGCGGCGAGCGAAAAGGGAAAAGCCCAAACCGAAGTCTTCGGACTTCGGGGTTGTAAGATGCGAACATCATACTTGTATGAGAAGAGTTACCAATCGTCTGTATAGCAGAAGCTGCTGGGAAGCAGCGCCCCAGAGGGTAATGGCCCCGTATGCGAAATACATGATGACTCTTGTTTGTATTCTTGAGTAGCTCGAGACATGAGTAGCTCGAGTGAATCTGCCGGAACTAACCGGTAAGGCTAAATACATCCTACGACCGATAGTGAACTAGTACCGTGAGGGAAAGGTGAAAAGAACCCCGAGAGGGGAGTGAAATAGAACTGAAACCGTGTACTTACAAGGGGTCGGAGCGGGCGCAAGTCCGTGACGGCATGCCTATTGAAGAATGAGCCGGCGAGTGGAGATATCTTGCATAGCTAAGCCCTTACGGGGCGGAGCTTTAGGGAAACCAAGTGTTAATAGCGCGTTTGTAGGATATCTACGACCCGAAGCCAGGTGAGCTTACCATGAGCAGGGTGAAGTTTGTCGAAAGGCAGATGGAGGCCCGAACCCGTTCGTCGTACAACGCGTTGGGATGACTTGTGGTAAGGAGTGAAAAGCTAATCGAACCTGGGAATAGCTGGTTCTCTCCGAAACAGCTTTTGGGCTGGCGTCGCTATAAGTGTAGTGGGGGGTAGAGCACTGGAAGGGATCAACAGGGAGAAATCTCGTGATTCCTATCAAACTCCGAATACCCACTGCCCGAGCGGCAGTTAGAAGGTGGGGGCGAAGCTCCATCGATCGAGAGGGGAAGAGCCCGGATCGCCAATTAAGGTCCCAAAATCGACATTCAGTACATCACAAGGAAGTGAGGACTCATAGACAGTTAGGAGGTTGGCTTAGAAGCAGCCACCCTTTAAAGAAAGCGTAACAGCTCACTAATCGAGAGTCCTTGCGCCGAAGATGATCGGGGTTAAATGTCGTACCGAAATTGCGGGTGTGCATTCCATCGCTGGAATGCACGCGGTAGGAGAGCGTTCTGTCCGCACTGAAGCGTAAGGGATAACCCAACGTGGAGCGTTCAGAAGTGAGAATGCCGGTACAAGTAACCACAATGCGGGTGAGAACCCCGCACATCGAAAGACCGAGGTTTCCTCAGCTATGGTGATCAACTGAGGGTTAGTCGGGCCTAAGGGGATGGCGAGAGCCGCACCCGATGGACACAGGGTTAATATTCCCTGACCGTTTGCTGGGCTATGGAGTGACGAACTGCTGTATCTGCTGCTTCTTATTGGATTGAAGTTGCTTGCGTGAGGGCGTGTACTAGGTAAATCCGGTACGCATTAAGTCCGAGCGTCGGCGCAATTTCCTCCCACGGGGGGAGAAAGAGCAGAGAGCGCGGTTTCAAGAAAACCTTCTACGCTTAACCAGTAAATGACCGTACCGCAAACCGACACAGGTGGTCAGGTCGAGAAGACCTAGATGAACGAGTAAGAGGTCCTCAAGGAACTCGGCAAAAAAGCGGCCGTAAGTTAGCGATAAGGCCTGCCACTCGCAAGAGTGGCCGCAGTGAAAGTTTCCCTGGCAACTGTTTACCAAAAACACAGCTCCCTGCAAACTCGTAAGAGGAAGTATAGGGGGTGACACCTGACCAATGCCGGAAGGTCAACCACGGGCGGTATGCTGCTTCGGTAGTATGCTGGACTGTGTAAGCCCCGGTGAATGTCGGCGATAACTATAATCGTCCTAAGGTTCCGGACGTGACTTCGGTCGCGTCCGGAAGGACTAGGACGATTATAGGTGTAAACAGAATACGCCAAGTTACCTGAGTACGGAGTAATCTGTACTTTGTCCAACATTGACTCCAAGAGGCCATACGTCATGCTCCACATTTGTGGAGAAAGATATGGTCCTTCGCGTGCTAAAAGGAATCGAAGAGCGTAATTCCTTGTCGGGTAAGTTCCGACGTGCACGAATGGTGTAATGACTGGGGAACTGTCTCGAGGACTCGCTCGGTGAAAATGCACTTCCGGTGAAGATGCCGGATACCTGTAGTTAGACGAAAAGACCCCAGGAGCTTTACTACAGTTTCGTATTGGCCCTGCGGGATTCATGCGTAGTATAGTGGGGAGGATTTGAAGCGTCGCTTTTGGGTGGCGTGGATCCGTCAGTGAAATACCCATCTTGAATTTTGCAGTGTCTAACCTATGTGGGATCCACATGGGGACCGTGCGTGACAGGTAGTTTTGGTGGGGCGCTATCCTCCTAAAAAGTAACGGAGGAGTCTATTAAGGTCCGCTAGCCGCGAATGGAAACCGTGGCGATAGTGTAAGAGCACAAGCGGGCTTAACTGCGAGGGGGACATCCCAAGCAGATGCGAAAGCAGAGTCTAGTGAACCGATGGTACGCCTTAGATGCGGCCAGAGATTAACGGATATAAGTTACCCTGGGGATAACAGGCTAGTTCCGCCCAAGCGTCCATAGCGACGGCGGAGTTCGGCACCTCGATGTCGGCTCACCTTAGCGCGGGGCTGGAGAAGGTCCCAAGCGTTTGGCTGTTCGCCAATTAAAAAGGTACGCGAGCTGGGTTCAGACCGTGCGGGCTGTTGATACTCCTGTATCGACACTCGCACCGTCTGAATCCTCATTGAAGTTGTTATCAAATCAGAAATGTTTTTTCGTCTATTAAAAGTGAAAAGAAACCAACAAATAATCACGGCGGTCGTATGCAGGAATGTATACGAACAAATCAACTGATATCGGTGGAACCCCACGTGGGTGATACCGAGGGAAGCGAAAGAGGCAGCTCGCGAAGACGCGACTGCACTTGGATTTTCTAAAGCGGAGTACCGCTAAGAAAATCTCGGCGCCCGTAGAGACTGAATGTTGATCACCGAGAACCGGTGAAGTTACAGTCCGATCCTCCGAGTAATCGGAGATAACACAATGCGTGAGACAGGTTGGTCTCCTATCTACTACAGGCGTTGATTCTTGAAGAGGCTTGCCCCTAGTACGAGAGGACCGGGGTGAACTGACCTCTGGTCTATCGGCTGTCCTGCCAAGGGCACTGCCGAGTAGCTATGTCGGGTTGAGATAACCGCTGAAAGCATATAAGCGGGAAGCTCGCTCTAAGATTAGGAATCGTTATGAGACTCGTAAGAGATGATTACGTTGATAGGCACCAGGTGGAAGCGTCGTGAGGCGTGGAGCCGAGGTGTACTAATATGTCCAGTCTCTTGTGCGGAACTCTGTATATCAAGCAATCATTGCTTGCACTTTAATTACCTTTGCATAATTCGTATATCAAAACCGAAACACGTTCGAGTGTTCGGTTCTGGTGGTTTGGCAGGAGGGTCACACCCGATCCCATTCCGAACTCGGAAGTTAAGCCTCCCAGCGGCGATGGTACTTGTCTTAACCGGCAGGGAGAGTAGCTGACCGCCAGAACTGAGCACTTGAAACACAACAGCCCCGCTAACGCGGGGCTGTTGTGGTTTATATGTGGACCGATGATGCGCAAAATAGCAGTTTTTGTAAGTATCTGTTTGCTATAATGCATCTATATGGATTGGGCATCTCGTCGGCGATTCATCATAGCGTCTGTTGTGGTGGGCACGTTGCTTCTGCTCACGAGCACGCTCGTATTTTGGAAAACCTATCAGCCGCCTTCATGCAGCGACGGCAAGCAAAATCAAGATGAGACTGGAATCGACTGTGGAGGATCGTGTCCGTATCTGTGCGTGCAAGAAAATATTCCGCCAACCGTGCTGTATGCGCTCCCCCTTACGACTGCGGATGGACGTACGGACGTGATAGCGATGATTGAAAATAAAAATGCACAGTCTGCGGCGCGCGGCGTGTCGTACACGCTCTCCCTGTATGACGCGGCGGGCGCAGTTCTTAAAGAAATCGACGGCACGGTCGACTTGCCGCCGCATGGGCAGGTGCCTGTGTATCTTCCGAAAGCGCTGACCCAAGGAACACCGGCACGCGCATTCTTACAAATTGAGAACACAAAAATTGCCTGGTATGCGATGGATAGTGATCCACGCATTGTGCCGGATTTAGAGCCGAAGCCGATCGTGCTGCCTGCGGATAAACCGCGCCTCGATGTGTCCGTCACAAATTCGAGCCTTTACCCGCTGTCTCGGGTGCCGCTCGTTGCAATCATCTTTGATACGGCAAGTGGCAACGTTGTTACAGCATCGGCGACGATTGTCGATGTCGCACCGCAGGGCCGTAGCACGGCGTCGTTTATGTGGAACGCGCCCTTCTCAAGCTCTTCTGTCCGCGTAGAAGTGTATCCTGTTGTTCCGCTGCCGTGAGTATATTTTCTTTCTTCTTTAACACCGCATTTGTAAAGCGTTTTGACTGGACGCTTTTCGCACCGGCACTCGTACTTTCGCTCATTGGTATTTTAACGATGAGTACCTTTGGGCAGGGTGTGTCGGTGGCACCGCGACAGTTTGTGTGGCTTCTTATGGCCTGTGTTTTGTACGGCGTACTTTCAACACTTGATATGCGATTCATTCGAGCCACGCCGGTTATCATGACGATGTATGGTGTTTCCGTGCTGCTACTTGCGGCGCTGCTAGTCATTGCGCATCCCGTGATGGGCGCGCGCGCATGGTTCTCGTTCGGTGGTGTCGCGTTTCAGCCAGCCGACTTCGCGAAACTGACACTCATTGCACTTCTTGCAAAATATTTGTCGCGCCGGCATGTCGCGATAGGAGACATTCGGCACATTATTGTGTCGGGTTTTTATGCGGGAGTTCTTATTGGCCTCATCGTGGTCGAGCCGGATATGGGCAATGCCATTATTTTTAGCTCGCTCTGGCTTCTCATGATGCTCGTTTCTGGCATATCAAAAAAACATCTCGCGGCGCTCGGCGTGCTCGCGCTCGCGGCAGGACTCGTGCTTTGGTTCGGTGGTCTTAAGGAATATCAGCGACAGCGCATTCTCTCCTTTGTGAATCCTGCGTACGACATTCACGGTGCTGGATACAACGCATATCAAGCGGAAATCGCCGTAGGTTCTGGCCAGTTGCTTGGCAAGGGCATCGGGCAAGGGACTCAATCGAAGCTCAAATTCCTGCCCGAGTATCAGACCGACTTTATATTTGCCGCATTCGCGGAAGAGTGGGGTTTTCTGGGCGTGGTGTTATTGCTCTCTTTATATGCCGCACTTTTCTTTCGTCTTGTGCACATAGCGCGCGCGGCGGCCACAAATTTTGATACCTTTTTTACGCTTGGTGTACTCTCGCTTTTTGCCTGCCATCTTGCTATCCATGTCGGCATCAATCTCGGCCTCCTGCCGGTCACGGGCACCACAATTCCGTTTATGAGTTCGGGAGGTTCACATCTTATGCTTGAATTTGGTGCGCTCGGCGTCATTACCTCGCTTGCACGCTTTGGCCACGGCGGAAGTCGCGATGTGCGCACTCAAGAAATGCCAGGCGTTACGTAGCGTCAGTGCGCGTAAAGATTTTCAATCGCACCGAACATATTCTGGAGGGAAAATTCGTGAACGACTTTTTCGTGCAGCGCGCCGCCAAGGGTGCTTCGCAACTCTGTGTCAGCGATAAGGGTGTCGAGCGCCTTGGCGAGGGCGCGCTCATTTTTTGGCTCGAAGAGAATGCCAGTGCTTTTGTCGATGATGTCCGTAACACCCGGAATGTTGCTGCCAACGACTGCGCATGAGGCTTGGGCTGCTTCGAGAAGCACATAGGGAAGTCCTTCTTTGACGGATGGCAGTACAAAGATATCGAAGGCTGAAAGATACTTTGGCGCCTGTGGCACGAAGCCCGCAAAGTGTACACGGTCTGCTACCTCTTCGTCTCGAGCAAGGTCTTCTAGCGTTGCTCGGTCTTCACCGCGACCGATGATGACGAGTGCAAATGAGCGGCCCTGTTTCTTTAGTAGACCGGCGGCCTTAATGAGATACGACAGTCCTTTGTTGCGCGTAAGCTCTGCGATAGTGCCGACCCAGAGCGATGTAGAGATAGCTTGCGGCGCGAGTTGAGCGCGTGCTTGGTCGCGGGGCATACCTTCCGTGGGTCCAATACCGTTATAAATCAGATGAATTTTTTGTCTACAAAAGGGGAGAGCGCGTGCTCGCATAGCGTTATCGTTTGAAATAACGATGACCTTGTGTGCCAGCAAGAAGGTAAACCAGGTCATGATTTTGATGAGGCCGCGGATGAGTGTCGGGCGGTCCTCATCGTAGGCAAGACCGTGCGACGTAAAGATGATATTCGGTACCTGTGTGAGGCGAGCAACGAGTGCTCCAATACCGCCGGCCTTTGAGCTATTCAGATGCACAACGTCAGGTTTTTCACTGCGAATAATGGCCTTGAGTTCCGTGAATGTCCGAAACTCTTTGGTCAGTGATACGTCGCGCATAAAAGAACGCACAAAGATCGTCCGAATGCCAACGGCCTCAAGCTTTTCTGCCAGTTCGCCACGGCCGGCATTTTGTAAGCCGGTGCCGCCCAGCGCGACGGCCACATCGTAGCCCTGTGTATGGAAATGTGTAGCAAGGGTGTAAACGTACGCCTGGGCGCCGCCCCAGTTTGATTTTGTAATGACAAAGAGGATCTTTTTGCGGTTAGGTCGTGGCATACTGCAACTGTACAGTACGCAAGAACGTTATAGTATGCAAAGGTATGGTCGTGAATAGGAAAGCAATACTGCTACTTGCGCTCGGGGATTTTTGTATCCTGCTCATATCCTTGTGGTTGGCCCTCACTCTACGTAAATTCGCGCTCCCATCGTATCGTTACTTTTTGACCAATCTTGGGCCATTTATTCCTCTGTTCTTGCTCTCGTTGGCTGTCTTTTATGTCGCCGGCCTGTATGAAAAACAAACCCGTCCCATTTTGCGAGTTATGGGAATTCGTATCTTGGGTGCACAAATTACCACGGTCGTCATTGGTGCCGTACTGTTCTTTGTACTCCCGCTTTCCATCGAACCAAAAACAATTCTTGTATTGTATCTCTTTATCTCGGTTGGCCTCATTGGGGTGTGGCGCACCGCGCGCCTACGCAACGTTCCTTTGCTGACAAATGGCAAGAAAGCGATACTCATTGGGCGCGGACCGGCGGTGCAGGAACTGTATGAGGAGGTGCGCGACAATCCGCGGTATTTGTTGCACTTTGTCGAATGTCTTGATCCGCGCTCGCACGCGCCGGACCTTGCGCGACGCGTGGAGGATGCGATTCATAATGGCGTGCGAGCTCTCGTTGTCGATGCTTCAGACGTGTCTATCTCTACCGCGCTCGAACCGCTTTACGCGTCGCTCGCGGAAAATGTTCGGATCATGGAATTCGCGGCTCTCTATGAAGAACTTTTCGATCGTGTGGCCCTAGATCATGTTGATGCTGTGCGTCTCGCCGAAGCTGTGCCCACGCGGCGGACGATGTACGACACGAGCAAGCGACTCTTCGATATGATTGTCTCGGTTGCGGGGGGTGTCGTGGCGCTGCCCATCGTTGCTGTGGCTGCACTTATTCTAAAACTCTCGGGCAGGTCACCATTCATTCGGCCCATCCGGATTGGTAAGGATGGTAGAGAAATTCGTCTCTACAAGCTCTGCACCATGCTATTCGATGATCAAGGCGATCCTGAACTACAGCAGAAAAATCGTGTGACAACATTCGGCAAATTCTTGCGTAAGACCCGTATTGATGAACTGCCGCAGCTGTGGAACATCATAAAAGGGGAATTGTCATTCATTGGGCCGCGGCCTGAATTACCAAGCATTGTGGCTGTCTATGAACGCGAAATCCCATATTATCGTATGCGACACACCATTATTCC
>OMJE01000004.1 GCA_900299275.1 bacterium
AATGCAATCAACGGCTCAAAAGGATTACGAAGCGCTCACGGCACACCTGCGGACACAGATGACCGAGGAAGTCGCGCGGGCGCTCACAGCGGCGCGTGCTGCAGCGGCCACGTACCGCACCGAAAAGATGGCTCTGATTGATCGAGATATTGTAGCGCTCGTGGAAGACACTGCGCGATTGTCCCTAGGCAAGGCGTTATCGCTTGAAGCGCACAGGGATCTGGTGCTAAAAGCGTTAGCTGACGCTAAGGCTGCGGGCATATTCACGACGCCATGACAAACTCACTCTTGCCGCTGTTAATGGCGCATACGTACCGCCGTTCGGACTTTTCCTACCGGATCAGTCTTTTGCGAGAACTAGCAGAGTTTGCGTTTTTTACGCGAAGAGTAACAACCATCGAAACGTCCGTTATCGAGGATTTTCTCGCCACGACGCACAAAAATGTCTCTGATGCGGAGGTTCTCAACGGTCTGGCAGGTGCGCTCAGGACACTTACGCAACAGACGCTTTACGATACGCTTGCGGAGCTTGAGACAGGCGCTAACGCGCTCGCAGTACTTACGCTATCGGTACCGGTATCATTTGCTGAAGCTGACGTTGCGATGATTGGGGAGTGGGTGAGACGCGAAGTGGTGCCGATGAGTGTCCTCGAGGTTGTGGTCGATCCGAGGATTATTGCAGGATGCTCTCTCGTGTGGCAAGGACGTGCTTATGACTACTCGTTTGAGCAATCTCTGCGCAAACAGCAGAAGCCCCTCCAGGCGCAAATTTTGGCCCGTAGCGGGGCTTCTGGAAGCATAGTATGACGGAGCACCCAGCTAGTGGCATACAGGGCGAGGTAGGGTTCGTGACGCAAACGAAAGGCTACCTGCTGACGATTGAAGGACTGCCTTCTGCACGCGTGAATACCATATTGGTCAACGCGCAAGGTCAACGAGCGCTTGTGAGTGCTTTTGATGAGCATACACTCGAGGCCTACTTGCTCGATCGAGGGAATCCGCGCACCGGAGACCAGTTCTTTATTGACCCCCAAGGCGTGCGATACGTTGCTGACGAGTCACTCTTTGGTCGCTCTATAAACGTGCTTGGTGAAGTGATTGATAATCGTGAGCCTTTGTCGGCAGGTACCATACCGCTCAGTATGGAAGTAGATGCGCCTGCTATGAGCGCGCGCGCTCCGCTCACCCAATCGCTTGAAACAGGTATGGCCGCGATAGACATTCTGACTCCGCTAGCGAAAGGGCAGCGTCAAATGATTGTTGGGCCTATTTCAAGCGGCAAGCGTGTGTTTATCGAAAGCGTCTTTGCCCGCCAAAAAAATACAGGCGTAATCTGTATTCATGCCTTTATCGGCCGACCACGACCGTATATTGAGGAAGCCATTAGTAGTTTACAAAGCGAAGCGGGCAACGCGGATACCATTATGCTCGTCTCGTTTTCTGACGACCCTGCGCCGATGGTGTACCTGACGCCGATTGTAGCGTTGCAGATAGGTGAAGTTTTTTCTCGACAAGGCAAAGACGTGCTCATTGTGCTTGACGATCTTGGCAGTCATGCAAAGTATGCGCGCGAGATGATGCTGCTCGCGGGGAAAGTGCCTGGTCGTGAGAGTTATCCGGGCGACATGTTCTTCCAGCAGGCGCGCTTGCTTGAGCGAGGCGGTCGTTTTAACAAGACGCTCGGCGGCGGAAGCATTACGCTTCTTCCGATGCTCGAAACAAATATCGAAGATCTAACAAATCTTGTGTCAACCAATCTCATTTCCGCCACTGATGGGCACTTGTTCTTTTCGCCGGTTGCCTATTCAGAAGGGCGTTTTCCGGCTGTATCACCAGAGCAATCAGTGACGCGTGTGGGACGCAATACGCAGAACAATCTGGCTAAACAGCTCGCCGTCAGCGCACACACATTGCTTGCGCAATATGAACGACAGCGCGCGTATGGTCAGTTTGGAACACATCTTTCTGAACAGACCCGGCGAATCATCGCGCAAGGTCAAGCGATGGGAATTCTGTTGAATCAAGAGCCACGTACGGCAATCGCGATTGAAGTACAACTCGTGCTGCTCGCTCTCGTGTTTACAACGTTATTTGACGGCAAAGATGTTGCGACCGTGCGAACCTGCCGCGACGTGCTTGTTGGGGCACTGGCAACAGACACCGAAATTGCACCGCTGTTGCAAAGTGCAAAACGAGGAACGATTTCACTCGAGCAATTTATCCGCAAAGTGCAAACAGCGGTGCCGCACCTTTCTACGCTATGTCGACTCTCGTAGGTACAAAAGCCCAAGAACTTTCAGATCTAGAAACGATTGGCTTCGTGGCCTCTGCGCTCTTCGATGTGAGTGCTGAAAAGATCAATCGGTTGCGACAGGCATTCGATAAAAACAAAGCATTTTATGATGAGATCGCAACTCTGTATCAAGCCATTAAACAAAGTGCGTTTGACCGAGGAGAACTTCAAAAAAAGTCGAGAAGAACCATTCCTACAGTGGCGGTGGCCTTTACGTCGAATACTCGTTTTTACGGCTCCATAAATGCAGAAATTATTGCGGCATTCGAGAAGCATATGACAACGACGGGGAAAGGCTCCGATTATATTGTCATTGGACGCACCGGTAAGATGTTGATGGAAGCATCGTTAGGTAGGGCAGCGGCTCCCGCATATTACACCTTTGCAGAAGACGAGCCGTCGAGTGATGAAATAAACCAGTTTCTTGAACGCGTCGAACCCTATGATCAAGTGACGATGTTCTATCCGTCGTTCGTGAATGTGTTCACGCATACGGTAGCGACGCGCGACGTCACCTACTGGCCGAAGGAGCAACGCAAGGCGGACACGGCTGAAAGTTTTGATTACATTTTCGAACCGGAGCTTCCAAAAATTCTGCAATTTTTCGAAACGCGCGTCCGCTATTTGCTCTTTAAACGCGCCATGCTCGAAAGTGAGCTCGCACGAACTGCCTCACGCCTATTCGCCATGAATCAGGCCGAAGATCGAGCTCATGGCGAGGCCGTACGGCTTGGACGAGCGATACGCAAGGAGTCAGCAAACTTTAGCGACCTTCGCTTGTTGGAGTCTTTTTCAGCAATATCACGATGGAAAAAATGAATACACAATTTGTTGGTCGCGTATATGGCGTAAAAGGGCAGATAGTCCTGGTGCATTGCGAAAGCGACTATCGTCCAGCGCTTGGAGAATTGCTTACTGCTGAAACGGTACAGACGGCCTTGCTCGAAGTACACGCTTATACGAGACGCGACATGCTTTCATGCCTACTGCTATCATCAAAAGAAGACCTGGCACGCAATATGCGCATTGTCACAACAGGTGGGACACTTTCCGTTCCTGTCGGCAAAGAAGTTTTGGGTCGCGCTATCAATTTGTATGGGCACCCTGTAGATGGCGGAGCTGATTTGACGCGAGAGAAGACGCGCCCGATTCACCCAACAGCGCAGAAAAATACTCTAAAAAAACATCGCCCGAGGCGTTTGCTCGAGACTGGACTGAAGATCGTTGATCTGTTCACGCCGATCATTGAAGGAGGACGCCTGGGACTTGTCGGTGGCGCTGGTGTGGGCAAGACAGCGCTTATGACAGAAATGATCCGTAACTTAAATAAAACGCATCCGGGCATCACCCTTTTTACGGGCATCGGCGAACGCATTCGCGAAGGATATGAGCTCTGGGAATTGCTTCAAAAAACGGATGCCCTCTCGAAAACGGCGCTTATCGTGGCTCACATTAATGAAAATGCAGCAATCCGTTTTAAAGTTGCGGCTGCGGCAGCGACCGTAGCCGAGTATTTCCGTGATGAAGAACATACGGATGTGCTCTTTTTTGCGGATAATATTTTCCGGTTTGTGCAGGCAGGAAACGAACTTTCAACGCTGCTCGAGGAGATACCTTCCGAATTCGGGTATCAGTCGACACTACAAACCCAAATCGCTGAGTTTGAGAATCGACTCGTGAGCACGCCAGCAAATTCAATCACGTCAATACAGACTGTGTATGTGCCGGCCGATGACTTATCCGATCCTGCCGTGGCTGCAGCGATGCCATACTTCGAGGCTCTCATGGTGCTTTCGCGCGAGCAAAGCCAGGAAGGACGATATCCTGCTATTGATATTCTCAAGTCTAAGTCATCAGCGCTTGATCGGTCGTATATTGACGAACGTCATTACAAAGTCGTTACTGCGGGCATTGAAGCGTTGCATCAATATGAACGTCTCGCGCGCATTGCTACAATCATCGGTGAAAGCGAGCTCTCGGCCCAAGATCGCGTCGTATACGAACGCGCCATGCGACTGCGTAATTACATGACACAAATGACAGTCACAGCGGAATCACAGACAGGAGTACCCGGCGTATTTGTCACGCGCGACGACGCTATTGCAGACGTAGAGGCAATCCTCGGCGGTAAATTTGATGAGATACCTCCAGACCGATTCATGTACATAGGTACTACTAAAGATCTCATCGGCAACAACGCATGATCGCAGAACGTGGCAATCTGACCGTAGTAGTCACAAGTCCGGATGAGAAGGTATGGGAAGGGCAGGCCAGCAGCGTGTCCTCTGAAAATAGCGAAGGGCCATTCGATATATTGCCGCAACATGCCAATTTCGTGACCATGGTTACTGACAAGCCTATTGTCGTGCGGACAACTACTGAAGGAGAAAATACGTTCAGCTACAAAAATGCTGTCATAAGTGTTAGCGGAGATAAAGTAAGCATTTACTACAATATTTAATCTTGTCCAAACAAGCTCGCCGAGACGAGATATGGCTTAAACACTAGGTATAGGATCAATAACTGGTCGCAATCACTTTAAAAAAGTGCGCGGGCAATTGATTTAATATTCGTTTGATCCATTCGGAAATTCCACATGTTGAGCAATTAAGTCTAAGGGATGAGGTTTGTCTACGATGTGCTCTGTGCAAGATCAGTGATGGCGACTTGGTGGAAGCAAAAGTTTCTTTTTTGGTAATCGATAGCGTCTCTTTACTTGATGGGAGGTTCTGTCATTTTACATCCGGAGCGCTAACGCAGGATGCATCGAATGCAATTTTAGGCAGTGAGAGTTAATCCGTGCACGGACATTTTTTTAAATTTATCTTTGAAGAAATGTAATTATCCACACAATTTTCTTTTTTGTGACGGACGAACACGAAAACACTGATAATATTTAGTTATATCGCACTGCCGACTTTACTAAAATATGAAAAAAATTCTAAGCGAAGAATACATTTCATCTAAGGAGTTGGCCTCTAAAGTTGGTTACTCGTACGACTACATTTCGCGTCTCTGTCGTCATGGAAAAGTAGACGGACAAAAGATCGGAAATGTCTGGTATGTAAACGAATCTTCTCTGCGAAAATTTATTAAGGATCAAGAGATGCATAACGTCGAGCGCTACCAGCAGCTTGCCGCGTCACGTAAAACCACTTATGTAAGCGAAGTGGCCGCGATACAAAGTGGTTTACGTGAACGTAAAATAGTTTCTCTGTGGACGCTACGCGTTTCGCTATCAGTAGCTTCCGCTTGTATCGTTTTGCTTGCGATCGCAGTCAGTGTTGCGCAGACTCCGGCACAATCGAGCGGACTTGCGCTCAGGGGTGTTACGTCAGTGGCAAGTGTAGAAGCCACGGCTGCCGTTACGTGGGGCGCCATCTCCTCGGGCATTACCGGCGCATTCGGCTCAGCTGCAACGGGAATACAAAATGCATTTGTGTCGTTGACAAATGCAGTCCCGTTTTTGCCTAAGACTGCAGCTCCTGTTGCAGAGAACACGGTGGATGCGGCACGAGTACAACCGCCAATTGCCGAACAGGTTTTAGGAGAGCTCACGGCAATTCCTACTACGGAGAACGCCCTCGGCGCACTCCCGCTTGCAATGCTTGATGTCAATGTCCCTCTCTTTGCGCGCAATACGCTCACTGTGTCCGGTTCCGCTACCTTTGCGCGCCGTCTTTCAGCGTTGGGCGGCATTGTGACCGGCAATGCGGATATCGATGCTGGCGCCGGCCGCGTATTTGCATCTAATATTGTGAACGATATTACAGCCGGATCGAATATCATCATTACGGGCACACCGCAGCATCCGATTATTTCCGCGGTGCAAGCATTTGTGGGTGGCGGCGGAGGTGGCGGCGGTTCGCGATCCATCACCATCGATATGGTTGTGCCAGACTTTTTGTCTGTTACGGGCACGCCTGTCACCAGAAATGGCACTATCACGATTGGCTTGAGCGGCAAAGCGCTGGCCATAGCGAATGGCGGTACGGGCACGACGACGGGCGGTGTCCTGGGTGGTGTCGAATATTTCGATGGCACATCATTAACTAATAGTGGCGCGTTCATTTTTGATGGGACACGGCTTGGTCTTGGTAGTACGACACCCGGGAGCATTTTTGCTATAGGCGACGGCGCTGACTTTTTGAACCTAAGCAATACGGCAACTTCAACCTTCGCCCACGGCATACGCATTCTCGATGGTTGTCTCTATGTCAACGGGGCCTGTGTTACGGGTGGCGGCGGTAGCGGAACGGTCACGAGTGTCGGTCTCTCGGCACCGACAGGTCTAACAGTGAGCAACAGTCCGATACAGACGAGCGGTACGATTGCACTCGATCTTGCCTCGGGGTATGTGATCCCGCTCGTTGCGTCTACAACTGAGTGGGATACGGCATATGCAAATCGTGTCACTTCGGCCTCTGCGCCACTTTCGTTATCAAATCATACGCTTTCCATTACACAGGCAAGCGGCATAGCGGATGGTTATTTGAGTGCCGTCGACTGGAACACCTTCAACACCAAATTCGCCACCACCTCATCTGACTACTGGCTCGCACAATACGACAAGGGCTTCTTCTTCTCGACAACGT
>OMJE01000005.1 GCA_900299275.1 bacterium
AACGCTTGTAGAGATACCAAAGATCGTAGGCGCCTCGCACGACGAGAAACGGCAGCCAAAATGGTGCCGTCAAAAACGCTATTGGTATAGCACTGGCGGCCACCGGCGTCGCAAAAATAAGCGAAATGAGTAGCGCTACGCAGGCGAGAATAAAGATCGGCCAGGGCGAAATACGAACGCCAAGATTGTCTTTTATCGTATCAACTTTCTTCTCGAGCCACGAGACTAATGGGAGCATACGTACTTCCTAGTATAGCAACAAAAATTACCGCAACCACACAACGGTCAACCGATGGGTCGATCACTTACGCAACGTCGTAGCGTCCGTCTTTTGCGCGCTTGAAGTAGCGCGAGTCGTTCAAGTTCACCAAAATAGTATTGTCTTTCACAAAACGTGCGAGACGAACGTGCTTGATGATGTCATCCTTCTTCAGAGGGCCATTCTTCTCGAGCACCTCGCGAATAACATCGCGCACGACACCCGGCTGATAACCCCACTCAGTGAGAGCGTAGAGACCGCGACCCACAAGCACAAAACGCGGATCCTTAATGAGCTCGTTATGCGTGGTTGCCACATGCGCTTTTTTGGAAAAGAGTGCGCCAATCGCCTTCGATACATCAGAGAAATGCATCGGCTCACCGTGTTGCTTAATCGCAAGATAGGCATAGTCACGGATGCCCTTTACGTGGATCGCGGGTGCGGTAACCCGTCCCCACTGCGCAAGCGGATTGCGGCCAATGCGCTTTGAGAGTGAGAGCCAGCGCTTTAGCACTTCCTCATCGCGATACGCATCATTCACTTCTTTGAGTTCATCAAGAAAACGATCGAGCAGCTGACTCTCCGTGAGGACCGCATCGTCACCGAGTGAGCTGTAGAGGCGCGAGAGCGCATCATGCACGGTCTTTGCCGTCTCGTGATCAATGTGCCAGCGCGCAAGAAAATCGTCGGTCTCGCGCTCACGCACAAAGGATGCGCCGAGAACGAGTAGGAAGCGGAAACGATTGCGCGCTTTTTCATCCTTACCAAGACCGCGCAACAGCGCGTCTTCAGATACGATCGCGCCCATACCGACGATATGCTTCACTATTTCGTCAAAAGCCGGCTCTGCTTCTTTAAAGACCTTGCTGGCACGGATAGCAGAAAGTCCCGCGGCCTCGATCTGGCGAACACGCTCGCGCGTGATGCTCAAACGATCACCAATGGCTTCGAGCGTCTCACGCTCAGGGCTCGTGCCCAGACCAAAGCGTTGCGCAAGAACCTTACGCGAGCGCTCGGATGCAGCGCCAAGGAGACGCTTTACCAGTACCGCACTATCAAATGAAAACGAGACAACCGAAGATGTTTTGCTGGCGGATGGCGTCTTGGTTTTTTGCGACTTCATGTGGTCTAATTTATAGCAACTCTATTAGAAATCGTCAATATCCGGCCCTTACGCCACCAAATTGATGATCTTGCCTGCCACATAAATGATGCGTGTCGGCTTTTTTCCGGCAAGCGCCGTTACAACCTGCTCGATCTCGAGCGCCTGAGCGGTCACTGCTTGCTCACTCGTGTCTGCTTTTACTTCGAGCGAGCCGCGGCGTTTTCCGTTTACCTGCACGACAACGGCAACCGTTTCCTCTGCGTGTTCCGCTGCAACAGGCCATGCCGCAGCGTGGACACTACCCTCTTCGCCGAGCGCCTCCCACAGATGTTCTGCGAGATGCGGCGCAAACGGGGCGAGATACACGAGTAGCTGTTTCAGCGCCTCACGCGAGACAGAAGGCGCGTCCTCGAGCGCATTCACAAGGATCATAAGCGCCGCAACACACGTGTTGAATTTAAAGCGATCACCGTCTTGTACGATCTTTCGATTGGCCTGCGCGAGTGCTTTTTCAAGTTCGGGCGTGAGCGCCGCATGATCCGCGCGTACAGTGAGACGCTCAATACGCTCGAGGAATTTACGCATTGAGGTGACGCCATCAAGGTTCCATGGATAGCTGCCCGGCTCGTTATACGGACCAATAAAAGCTAAATAGATGCGCACCGCATCAGCACCGAATTTATCTACGAAGTCGTCGGGATTGATGACGTTCCCTTTCGACTTGCTCATCTTCTGTCCATCAGGACCAAGAATGAGACCGCGATTGAATCGCTCGATGAACGGCTCATCCACAGACACAAGGGCCAGATCGTAGAGCGCTTTGGTAAAGAATCGTGCATAGAGCACGTGCATGGTCGTATGTTCACTACCCCCCGAATATCGGTCAACCGGGAACCAGCGATCTGAAAGAGCGCGATCAGTAAACGCGTGCGTATCGTGCGGCGCGAGATAGCGGAGGAAATACCACGACGAATCTACGAATGTATCGAGCGTGTCGTATTCGGGTGTCCATCCTTCGCCAAAGATGCGCGTGACACGCTCGCGAAGCTCATCGGAAGAGGCGAGCGGTGACGCATGACCTGTTGGCTTATAGTGCGCATCTTCTGGCAGGAGCCAGGGCAAATGTTCGGCGGGTACCGCGTGAGCATTTCCATCGGGATCGTACACAATCGGTATGGGACACCCCCAGTACCGTTGACGCGAGATGCTCCAATCGCGCAGACGATACTGCGTCGTACGTACACCGCCCGCAATCGTTGCGATATCCCACGCCACCACATCACTGTCGGCGCCCGCATAATCACCAGAATTCACCAGTGTCCCGGGGCCCGTGTAAGGCAGCGATGCGCCCTCGCGATGCACCACTTCACGTACCGGCAATTCGTGCACATGTGCAAACTCAAAATCGCGCTCGTCGTGAGCCGGAACCGCCATCACAGCGCCCGTACCGTAGGAGCCAAGCACATAGTCGGCAACATAGACTGGTATGCGCTCTCCGTTTACCGGATTCTCTGCCACAATGCCTTCCAGACGCACGCCTGTTTTGTCTTTCTGTTCGCTGCGCTCTCGCTCGGTCTTCTGCGCCGTCTTGTCGAGATATGTTCTTACCTCGGCAGCATTGTCCACATCCGACAACAACGTTCGCACGAGCGCATGCTCTGGTGCGAGCACCACATATGTAGCGCCAAAGAGCGTGTCGGGGCGCGTGGTAAATACTTTGATCACTTCACTGCGTCCGGCAAGCGGAAACTCAATGGCGGCACCTTCACTTTTCCCTATCCACGCACGCTGCGCTTCTTTGATCTCTTCACGCCACGGGAGCTTATCGAGACCGTCAAGCAGTCGTTCGGCATAGTCTGTGATCTTCAAGAACCATTGGGTAAGTTCTTTTTCAACGACCTCCGTACCGCAGCGTTCACATTTGCCGTCGGACACCTGTTCGTTGGCGAGCACGGTCTGATCTTGCGGACACCACTTCACTGTTGCTTTGCGGCGCTCAACGAGGCCATGTTCAAAGAACTTCACGAACAACCACTGCGTCCATTGGTAATACGAAGGTTCACACGTGATCACTTCCTTACTCCAATCAAATGATGCACCCATGCTCTTCAGCTGTCCGCGCATACGATCGATGTTGGCGTACGTCCATTCTTTCGGATCGAGATCGCGTTTTATTGCCGCATTTTCTGCAGGAAGACCGAACGCATCAAACCCTATGGGGAAAAGCACATTTTTGCCGCGGAGACGTAGCAAGCGCGCGTAGATGTCCGTGACTGAAAACGCATACCAGTGACCGATGTGCAGGTCGCCCGAAGGATAGGGAAACTCGCAGAGCAGATAGTACGGATCACGCTCGGTGTCCGTCAGGTCAGTCGTATAGAGCGCCTGCTCTTCCCACTTTTGCTGGGCCTTTTTTTCGATCGCCTTATGATCGTATGCCATAGGTTTTATTGCACGGGCTTCGGATAATAGCTCGGGTCAATCGTGCGATCGAAACACACCTTGCCAGCGCCGTGGGCCCAGGAGTTTGCTGTGGGACCTCGCTGCACGGGCACGGCGGCGATCTCTCGTGGAACGCGGCTTTCTGCATTAAATGATGCGCAAAGAGCAAATGACAGTGGTCCCTTCACGACGTAGTCGTAGGACGATCCCGTCTGCGGATCAAAGGGAACCATCTCACCCAAGGTGACGGCGTCCTGAAGCACGCTAAGCGATGCGGGCAGCATACGCTTCATTTGCCAATAGTAGGTGACTTTCTGCTCGATGTTTTGGAGGTCGTATATTTTCTGGGTATCGAACCGCTCACGACGAGCCTCTTGCGGCGTGCCCACAATGACAAAACCAGCGAGCACACTACTGAAGGCGAGCACCAGCACGGCGATGCCGATTGCTAACTTTCTTTTTGGATAGCGGGCCCAGTACCCATTAAGTTCGGCGATGTAGTGCATGAAGACCGCCAGAGCCACAAGCAAGATGAGTAGCACCTTGAGCAAGAAACCGATCGTCAACTCTTCACCGCTGAGAAAATTGGTGAGTACCGTCACAAGATCGCTGGCAATAGCAGCACCTGATACAAACAGCGTCAGTAATAATGCCCAGCGACGCACCCAGATGTGCGCACGAGATGCATCCTTCTCCTCGTTGCGTCGAATGACATGCATGAGGCCGATACACAGCGGCAGAACGACAATGAGTGCCGCCATTTGCGACGGCATGCCGCTCTCATACGGATTTACGTACCCGTACGTGGCAACGGCATTTGGAAATACAAAATCGATA
>OMJE01000006.1 GCA_900299275.1 bacterium
CCTGCACACACACACACACACACACACACACACACACACACACACACACACACACACACCACTCCTGCCCTCTGTCGTCCGCTCGCGAGCGCTGCGTTTGTAGGAGGTAGCACGTTTGAAAGAGCTTCACTGAATCGATGTTTAATATGCGCAAGTATCGTCGGCAGCGAGTACCATGGTGCGGGCTCTGTGACGCGAAGTGCTGCGAAGTTGAGAATACGATACATGCGGTCCTTCGCAAGATATTTGTCATAGCGAAATATTCTCCCGCCCTCTGTGGCAAATGGTTCTGGTGTGTCGAGTGTTCCTTGTGCGCGCACGGTGTCCCCCACTTCTATAATGGTGTCGCGTTTCGCTACCGCGAGAATTTTAAATGACTCTGATTGGTTTGTAACACTGATGACGACGCGTTGTGTTTTTTCGCCAACATCAGGATCGCTCACAACGACACCTTCATAGGAAACACGTCGATGAAGGTTTTGTAGAGACGCACGAGAAGGAGGCTGATGAGTGAGTGACGTGCGTGCGATGCCGAGAGCGGCGCAACACAAACATAATGCAGCGAGACCATAGGACGCGCGAGCAGTGAAGGTACGCATTGTCGCGCATAGAAGTGCAAGCAAAAGTAGAAAAAGAATTTCATAGACGCTCACATAAAAAAACGAGCGGAGGAATACTCCGCTCGCAAAACCCAAAACGGCGGCAACAAGTATGTTCATGCGCCGCGATCCATCGCTTCGTTCGCGAGCGCATCGGCGTCTGAGTTTTGTGCGCGCGGTACGTGCGTGAATGCGAGTGTGCCAAAACGCTCTGCGGCAGTTTGCATCCGTGCGTGCTGCAACTTGAGTACGGGATGTTTAACTTTGTACTCGCCGCGCATCTGTTTCACCACGAGCTCGCTATCCATTTTTATTTCGACTTCAGTGTGCTGCCACGCGTCACTCGGTACCAGTTCCATCAACGTTTCGAGCGCAAGAATCACGGCTTCATATTCAGCGTAGTTGTTTGTACGAATACCAAGAAAGCTTGAAACACTTCCCACAGCATTGCCATGCTGATCGCGAATGATGGCGCCAGCGCCGGCCGGCCCCGGATTGCCGCGGGAGCCTCCATCGGCGTGAATAGTGTAGTGCGCAATTTTTTGTATCGGTCGAATCATGTGCGCAGTATACACGGTGTGCTCGGCGCGCACAGAAAGCCTAGGCAGATTTGAGTGCGAGTAGTCGTATACGCACAGGCTGGCCCCGTGAAAACGTGTCACGCTCAAGGTGACCGATCAAATGCGCTTTGTACGGTGCCGCAATTTTTTCGGCATCGCGTGAAAGCGCGCCTTTTGCAAAAAAAGCCACGGCAGACAAAGGCGTGCGCCGACCTTCAATTTCAATTTTAAGATGTTCGCCGCTTTTGCCGAATCGTGTAACGCTCCGCACAACTGCGTCGCGCAAGAGGAATACGGGCTTAGGATTCTCGATGCCAAAGGGCGCCAGTGTCTCAATGCGGGTGAGAAACGCAGGTGCTATTTCTTCTGCCACAACGACCGCATCGGCACGTGTGAGCAGTACATCTGTATCGTCTTCTTTGTTTGCGATGCGTTCGTATGCTGTCACGAGTCGTTCTTCAAGATCGAAAAGTGCGTGCGCGGCGACCGCAAACCCGCCCGCAGCCGCGTGTCCACCAAACTGATCAAATGTATCTCCCGCTGCTTCCATAAGTTCGAGACCATGCACTTTTCCGGCGCTGCGCATGGAACCCTTGATTGTGTTGTTTCCCTCTCTTCCCCACAGAAAGACTGGTCGCTCGAATTCGTCGGCGATGGTGTTTGCTACGAGACCAAGGAGGGCTGGTCGCCACGAAGGATCGCCGAGTGCAATCACGCTCGGCAGTTGAGTACGTTCGCCGAGACGGGTATGCACCGCGCGCGTGATGCTGCCCGCCTCGGCTTTGCGTTTGCGATTTGCAGCATCAAGTTTTTTTGCGAGTATGGCCGCTTCGTCTTCGGACACCGTAGTCAAAAGTCGGAACGCATCAAACGCATCGCCCATACGACTCGCTGCATTCACGCGCGGCGCAAGCATGAAACCAACATCGTCTTCGGTGATCGTGCGCTGGTTCACGCGCGTCACGCGGCACAGATGTGCGAGACCGATCCGCGGAGACTTACGCATCACGAGAAGTCCGTATCGCGCGAGCACACGATTTTCTCCGACAAGCGGCACCATGTCGGCAATGGTTGCGAGACCCACCATGTCGAGTAACCATTTTTCCCAACCAACGGGAACACGTTCGCGCAGCACAGGTTCAATGGCGAGTGTGGCGCACGCGAGTTTCCACGCAACACCCGCACCGCAGAGTCCTCGAAATGGATACGACTCATCGGCACGCGCATTTGGATTGATGACCGCATAAGCCTCGGGCAAAACCTCTTTTGGTAAGTGGTGATCGGTAATGATGACATCAACACCGAGTTCGCGTGCACGTAGAACTGCCTCGATGTCAGTGATGCCAGAGTCGATGGTGACGAAGAGTTGCGCGCCTTCGCGTGCAAGTTTCTCTATACCAGAAGCACTGACGCCATACCCATCGTCATGACGATGCGGAATGTGATTAGCAAAATTCGCACCAACTTTTTTTAGAAAGTCGTGAAAGAGTACGCCGCCGGGAATTCCATCACAATCATAATCACTCCATATGATTATTTTTTCTTTTGCCAGAATGGCATCGGCAAGTCGCCGTGCTGCTTTTGGCATATCGGTCATGAGGAGCGGATCGTGAAGGTGCTGGTCGTAGGACGGGTTTAAAAAAGCATCGGCCTCTTCCCTGCTCGCGATACCTCGTCGCGACAGTAAGGCGGCGGTCAGGTCGTCGAGGTGTTCGAGCTCTTTTCGCAGAGCGTCGTCAGGCGGAACGTGGAGCGGAAACATGTCGAGCAATTGTATCAAACGCACGGTGCGGTATCCTTAACTCATATGAATGACTGTATTTTTTGCAAAATTGTGGCCGGAGAGATCCCGTCACACAAGGTCTATGAAGACGACGCCTTTCTCGCTTTTCTCGATATTCATCCGCAGTCACCCGGGCATGTGCAGGTGATCCCCAAGCAGCATTATCGCTGGGTGTGGGATGTGCCAAACACGGGTGCCTACTTTGAGGTGGTGACTAACATCGCGAAGGCGCAGCAAAAAGCATTTGGCACCGACTGGATTCTCTCACGCGTCATTGGCGACGAAATAGCGCACGCGCACATTTGGGTGTATCCCAACAACATGGTCGAGGGTGATCGAAACGATTTTGTGGAAAACGCGAAAAAGATAATGGTTAACTTATGAACCTAGGATAAAGCTTCAATGCCCGGTAGTGTCCCGTAAGCGAGAAAGTCGAGCATCGCTCCCCCACCAGTAGATACAAAAGAAAATTTCGAAAAGAGACCCAGTTTTTCTATGGCCGCAATAGTGTCGCCGCCGCCAATGATCGAGTGTGAGTGCGAAGCGGCAATGGCGCGCGCAAGATCGTCTGTGGCTTCGATGAATCCATTTTCGTAATTGCCGAGAGGACCATTCCAGAGCACTGTTTTTGCATTATGCACGAGCGTGGCGAGTTCTTCTGAACTCTTGGGCCCTATGTCGAGAATGACATCAGCACCTTTGACGTCAGAAACAGATTTTGAAATTGCTGCCGCGGGGCTCGGTGTTATGCCAGCCGCAAACTCTTGCGCACGCACATCAATCGGGATATGCAGCTGGGGAGCAGCAAGCAGCTCGGCAAGCGACTTGTCGCTTGTGTCTCCAACGAGTGATTTTCCTACGGGTAGACCTTTTGCCTTCAAAAAGTCGTCGGCGAGTGCGCCGCCAACATAGACGGCATCATAGTTTTTTACCAGTGCCGCAAGGACAGGCTGCTTTGTAGAAAATTTTGCGCCGCCGATCACGGCTACCGCTGGATGTTCTGGCGTGAGTGCCGTTGATAATTCACGCACTTCTTCTTCGAGCAAGAGACCCGCATATGAGGGCAGCAATTTCGGCACGCCTACCATCGAGGCGTGTTTCCGGTGGCAAGTATCGAAAGAATCTTGCACGAACACATCGGCGAGACTCGCTAATTCCTGTGCAAATGATGAGTCATTAGTGACTTCACGAGGATCACGTCGCAAATTTTCGAGTACCAGTACATCGCCGGGATGCATGGCGCGAATGGCAGCACGGGCCTCCGGCCCGATTGTTTTACGACAAAAGAAAACCTTGCCCAAGAAATGCGAGAGTGCAGTTACAACGGGCTCAAGGGTCTCTGTCCCCTGCTCACCCAGGTGGCTTATGAGAATCACTCGAGCGCCAGCCTTTCGCAAAAAATCTATGGTGGGAACTGCGCGACGCAAACGATATTCATTTGCAACGGTGCCATCGTTTACGGGCACATTGAGTGCGGCACGAACAAGGACGGGCACGTTGTGGAGGCTTGGAATGTCGCGAAGAAGCCGCATGGCTAGGCAAGAGCTTTCACCAGTTTCGTCCACATTACAGGATCCGTCGATGCGTGGCCCACGAGAAAGCCATCAACGCCGGTTCCCTCTGAAAGAAGTCGGATGTTTTCTGGCTCAACAGAGCCTCCATACAATACGGGCACGGTTAGCCCACTCCTGCCCGGCAGCAATTCACTCAAGACTTTGCGAATGTAAAGGACCATTTCACTCAAATCAGCCGGTCGTATAGCGGCGTCGGCGTTTTTTCCGATTGCCCATATTGGTTCATATGCCAGAATGATCTGTTTGCGTTCTTTTTGTGACAGGTGGCGAAGAGCTGAATCCAGTTGCTCGCGAATATGTGCCAAGTAGCGACCGTCTGAATCACGCTCCTTTTCGCCGATACACAAAACGGGACGGAGCTCGTGCGCAAGGGCGTGAGACAGTTTTTGCGCAACATCTGCCATGCTGTCGCCCATGGCGCGGCGTTCAGAGTGGCCGATAATTGCGTAGGTTGCGCCCGCACTTACGTATGCCTGCGCGGTGCTCTCCCCTGTTGTAGCGCCACCGGTAGTGAGTGACACGTCCTGTGCGGCGAAGGCGAGAGCGCGTTCTTTGTGTGCAAGAAGACTAAGAAAGGGCGCCGGAGGGGCAATGACCATTGTGGCTTCTGATGCGCGCGCCAGGCGCTTGGCGAGTTTTAGTAAGACCGCGGCTTTCTTAGTGTCTTCAACATAGGCTTTCCAATTTGCGATAAGTATCATACGCCCATAGTATACCAGCGCGGAGGCTAATGGATCTGCTGCCACCGTATGAATTTCTTTAGGCTCGAAATTAGTGGTGTAAATGGCGGCGGATTCCCCGAAAGTGCCGGATCGGTGGTGAGGTTCCACGTCTGATAGCCTGCGTCCTTTCCTATTGCGCAGCCATTGGTCCAGCGCACGATGGGGGTAAGTTTCGACACAATGGTGCCGCTGAGCGTCAGCGTGCCACGGGTTTCGTAGTAAAGCGTGCATGATTTGCTAGGATAGGCGTAATTATTGCGTCCGAAAACACCTTGTGCAGCAACAAAAACACCACTCAAGGTCATGTTTTGTGGCGCATCTGGAGCAATGAGGATGTTGTGTTGCGCAATCACTGTTAGGCCTGAGCCAGTGTTCGAAACGCTAGGAACAAGATTGTTTTTCAGGACGACGTCTGCTCCCGTTCCCGTTCCTGTCAAATTAGCAGCAACAACTGTCATGCTCATGGGGACCGTGCCTTCGATCCAGGCATTATCCTCGATAAAAATGAGACCGCAGCTTCTATTAAGGCTAATTGTTTTCAGAGGTGTTTCTTGTGTGATGAGCGTAAAGTCCGTGAGATTGACTTTAGATTTATCAGCGGGGATAACGGATTGCAAATATGCGACACTGGTAACCGTTGAAATGACTACCGTCCCGTCTGCGTTGAACACAAGATGGTATCCAAGATATGGTGGCGCCGAAGGAGAGATACGCGGGAAATAGGTGCCATACGATTGTGCTGAGGATTTAAGGGATGCGTAGTTTGGCGTGAGCGAGGAAAAATCAACACCGTGGGTGTTTCCAGTCGCAGCAACAAAGCTTGAGTACTGTGCAACGGTGGGAGCGCCATACCGTGCAACCAGCGTGGCGTAGGTAGAGGTCTGCCCAGTCGGTGTGCCTTTGCTTATGATGTCGACGGACTGCATGCTGCCACAGGCGCTTACGCCGGACACTGAGAGCTCATAGGTGCCGATCTGCGTACCACTTATATTGTTGTACGCGAGCGTGTACGGACCTGGCTGTCCGGTGCCATGCGTGAGGTCATTCGGATAGCGGGACAAGAACCATGCGTAATGTTCGAGGCCTGCTTCGGCGATTGCAAAAGACGTGGCTTTTGCCACGAGCATGTTTTGGTAACGATGTTCGCCGACGACCGAATCCGCGAGTGCCGCGAGCAATACGAAAAAGATGCCACCAAATACGAGTACTAACAGCAAAATGGATCCACGATTTTTCATAGCCTGCTTTTAGCGTTACGCAGTGTCGCAAGTCCCGTAAGTGTAAATGGTGCTGGGTCTCTGTTCTGATCAACATCAATAACGATCTGCATGGAAACTGCGGCAATTTTTGTTACATCAACAGGGTCGGCGAGCACATTGCCCTGCGCGTCGTAATACGTAAACAGAGGTGTCGAAGCATCGTTCTGCACCGAATCCGCAAGGAGACGGGTCGTGCCAGCTTGTCCATTTACGGTTGATGTTTTGGTCAACGCTCCATTTGCAAGTGAAATAGTGGTTGTCTCAGTAACGCCATCGTTATTTGCATCTTCGTAGAGTGAAAGAGATGAGGTTGCAACACTTGTGAAAGCTGAGGAACCATCGCCGCTGTAAAGGGCGCTACGGAGCGATAGCGTGATTTCATCAAGGGCATGACGTGCCTGGTGCACGGCTTGAGTTTGCGCCATAACAGAAGCGTTGGTCCGATAGAAAAAAATCAACATATTGGTTAAGGCGGTCATAACAACGGTCGATAGTGCGATGACCACAAGCACCTCAATCAGGGTGAAACCGCGTCGATACGGGTACGTAGAGCTCATGGTGATGGTGGCGCAATAGAGCTTGTAAGCGAAATCGAACCCTGTGTGCGGCTGGTTTGGTAGGCCGTACTTACCTCTGCTTTAAGATAATCAGCCGTATTTCCATCGGCATCTGCAGCCCCTTCCCCATCCGCAGCATCGTCAAAGGTCACAAGAGTGGTCGTGGTTACATATGATCCCCCGCTAATCGTAGTTGTTGCAACCGTCGTCCCTATCTGGAGGGAGGAATAGGAAAGTCCTCGTAAGCGCTCGAGCTCGTTGGTGGCGAGTTCCGTCGCGATTGCTTCGGCCTTGGTAAGACTAGCGAGCTCGAGCGATGCTTCAACGAGACCGAACAGCGCTAAGAAAATAGTCAGCATAATACCAACGCCGACTACGACCTCAATAAGCGTCATGCCACTCATGCGTTTTCTGTAGCGCATGATTCTAGTATAGCAGCGCGCACATCGCACAGAGCTTAGAGCGCTGAGGAAATAGAGTATATCGGCGCAATCATCGAGACCGCAAAGATGCCAACAACAGCGCCAATAAGCAGCATGAGGATTGGTTCGATGATGGTAGTAAGATCTTTGGTGGCGGTCGAAACATTGGTTTCATAATACTCCGCGGCGTCTTTAAGCATTGGCGCAACCTTTCCTGTCTCTTCACCAACGGCCATCATTTCGCCAAAGAGTATTGGATAACGACTCGAGGGATCGGTAAATGCCTTCGAGAGGGACTCTCCTTTCTTCACGGCATCCACGGAGGCGTCGATTGCTTTGCTAAATATGGGAGTGCCAACCACCGCTTTTAAAAGCGCCAGCGCTTCAAGTACGGGAACATTGGCAGATAGAAGTGATGAAAGAGCGCGTGCAGTGCGTGCCGCGTACGCCTCACGAATGATCTCGCTCACGACAGGAATGCGCAGTCCGATCTCGAGGGCCAGGAGCTTGCCGCGTGCAGACCGAAAGAAGATAGGCGCGCCGCCCGCAAGCAGCACACAGAACGTAACAATAAGTAGCCAATGCTGCACTACAAAATCGGAAAGCGAAATGAAGACGCGCGTCGCAAGTGGCAACTCAGCGTGCAGTTGTTTCAAGGTTTCTGTCAGTGCAGGTACGACAAAGAGCAGCATGAGTATGGCCACAATGACAATTGCCACAAGCACAACGCAGGGATAGATAAGAGCACCGCGTACTTTGTGCGCAAGCGTGTCGGCGCTCTCCATTTGCGTCCCAACTTCCGCAAGGACGTTGGCCAAAGAGCCTGACTCTTCACCGACGCGTACCATCGCAACAAAAAGATCAGGAAATATAGACGGATATTGCATTAGCGCTTCATAGAAGGGCTGGCCTTTTTCCACGTGGAGAGCTAAAGAGCGGGCGACTTCCTTAAGAAGTGTGTTTGTAGTCTCACGCTCAATGACAGACAGTCCCCGCGACAAGGTGAGTCCTGCGGCGAGCATGGTTGAGAGGTTTTTTGCCATGTGCGCTATGTCGATTCGAGGAACAGAGCGGGCGGTCCACACAGGACGATTGAGGGTCAGACGAGCCCGTGACGAAGGTGCCTCTTCGATATCGAGCACGGTGCTTCCCTCCCGTTGCACGTCGGCATAGACGGCAAATCGTGACTCAGCCTCAATAATGCGTGTTTCGGTTGCCTGATCTTTTTTTTGTAGCGTGACGTTAAATTTCATACGATAAAGGTGAAACTATTCGGTGATGGTGCGCAGCACCTCTTCGATAGAGGTAATGCCGCGAACAACTTTATACAAGCCATCTTCATACATGGTCGTCATTCCTTCTTTTTTTGCTTGCTGTTCGAGGGTGCTGCTCGTAGCTTCGTGCATAATAATATTTTGTATAGCGGGCGATACCATAAGGATTTCCTGAATGCCGACGCGACCTTGGTAACCCTCATCGCCTGCTGAATGAGGCGGACGGTAATAGAGGAGATCGTTGAGTGCCGTCGCAGGCCCTACGATTTTTTCATCGCGTAGCATGCCGAGCGCCGCCTCGAACTGTTCCGGGCTTGCAATCTTGGCTCGCGCGGATTCGTCGAGGGTGTAGGACTCCTTGGTTGGCAAAAGCTCGCGCACCAGACGCTGACCAATGACGCAACGCACGGTCGACGCAAGCAAGAACGGTTCAATGCCCATATCGATAAGACGCGGCAGTGCTGCGGCTGCGCTGTTGGTGTGGATTGTGGAAAGGACCAAGTGACCAGTCAATGCTGCATTTATTGCTAGAGATGCGGTCTCTGCGTCTCGAATCTCCCCCACCATGATGATGTCGGGATCTTGACGCACAAGCGAGCGTAATCCGTTCGCGAACGTAAAGCCGATCTGCGGGTTCACTTGTGTTTGATTGATGCGCTTCATTTGATATTCAATCGGATCCTCAATGGTCGCAATGTTTACATTGGGCGTGTTCAAGATGTCGATCATCGTATAGAGCGTAGTGGTCTTTCCGCTTCCAGTCGGACCGGCTACGAGCACTATGCCAGTGGTCTGCTTTAGCATGCGCTGAATATTGTCCAAGGTTTTCCCATGCAGACCGAGAGCTTCAAGGGTAAATCCTTCCCCGCCCTCTCGCAGGAGTCGCAGCACCACCTTTTCACCAAAAAAGGTTGGAAACGTTGAGACGCGGAAAGACACTCGCTCACTATTGTTGCCAATCTTAAAGCGTCCATCTTGCGGCAAGCGTTTCTCATCAAGCTTCAAATTAGCCAGCACTTTGACACGTGCAACGATACCCGCGGCAGAGCTTATGGGTAGTGTCATGGCGTCATGCAGAATGCCGTCAATGCGATATCGCACAAGCACTTCCTGTTCCATGGGTTCTACATGGATGTCGGAAGCGCCTTGAGAGATGGCGTGTTCGAGAAGAGTGTCGACTATCTTTATGATCGGCAGGTCTTCAGCCATTTTCTTTAGCTCCTCATTTGAGAGGTTTGTAGCATTTTCAGGAACTATCTCGAGCTTTGCCGCTTCACTTGAAATAATATCGCCAAAGGCGTCTTTCAATGACTTTTGATACTGCACGAGCACATGTTTGATACTTTCAGCATCGGTGAGGCGCGGCAGAATTTTTAGACCAGTCTTTTTTCCTACAGATTCGATAGAAGGAAGGTCGTCCACATCGAGCATGGCAACCTCCAGAGAATCTTCGTTTTTCTTATATGAAATGATGTTGTGCGTGCGAGCAATTGGTTCGGGGATAAGGGCTAGGATGTCCTCAGGAACCTTTGAATCTTTTAGGCTAATGAATGGTATGCCGAAGACGTACGCCTGAATGCGGCGAAGCGCATCTTCTGTAACTGATCCACGCGCCAACAGTGTAGCGCCGAGAGGTTGTTTTTTTGCAGCCGCTTCCTCTGCTGCCGCATCAAGTTCCTTCTTTGGAACGAGGCCAGAATCCAATATGAAGGATTTTAATTCTGCTTCTGATGTGCGCATCGTACTCGTAGTATAGCGTGCTTCTGTGAGTATTCAGTGACAATAAACAACACCGGCCGCGAACGCGGCCGGTGTTGTTTTGTACACTTCTTATTTAACGGCGTCCTTGAGCGCTTTAGCAGGGCGGAATTTTGCCGTGCGCGTAGCGGGGATGCGGATCGTCTCGCCGGTGCGGGGATTGCGACCTTCGCGTGCCGGACGAGCCTTAGTTGCAAAGATGCCAAGACCTGCGATCGAGACTTCCTCGCCGGACTTAAGGCTCTTTACGATCGTATCAATGACGGTTTCGACGGCGCGTTCTGCGTCTGCCTTGGTTGAACCAAGAACGCCATGCACTTTGTCGACGATGTCAGCTTTATTTGCCATGAGTTTCTTCTAATTGGTAATCCCCGCGGTGGACTGATGGAGCGGGTATGAAAGAAAGTATAGAAAATGAGCCGTTTTGTGCAATAGCCTTGTCAGGAATGTGATAATGGGTCGTAGTAGTGCGGGTACTAGCGGGCAAATTCAACGACGCGGTTCTCGCGAATGACGCTCACTTTGATTTCGCCTGGATATTTGAGCTCTGCTTGTATGCGCAAGGCGATATTTTGCGCCAGTTTGTGCATTGCAATATCTGAAATTTTTCCCGGGTTCACAAACACCCGTATTTCCCGGCCGGCAGCGATGGCATACACCTTTTCGACGCCTGGGAAGGCGCCCGCGAGTCGCTCAAGATCGCCGAGGCGTTCAAGATAACGCTCCACGGTATCGCGCCGTGCACCGGGTCTACCGCCGGAAACCGCATCGGCAACCTGCACGATCATGGATTCAGGTGTTTCATAGGGAAACTCCTCATGATGTGACTGCATGGCTTGAATGACGGAACGATCGACGCCGTATTTTTCGAGAATGCGTCTTCCAATTTCCACATGGGTGCCCTGGACTTCGTGGTCGACCGCTTTGCCAATGTCGTGGAGCAGTGCGGCCGTACGTGCAATAGAGGCGTCGGCGCCAAGCTCAAGGGCGAGCATGCCGGCAATATGGGCCATTTCGATGGAATGTTGGAGAACATTTTGTCCGTAGCTGGTGCGGAAATACAGGCGACCCAGCAAAGCGATGAGTTTTGGGTCAAGACCAAGCACGCCGGCCTCATATGCAGCAGCCTCCCCTTTTTGCTTGATGATCTCCTGCATCTCAACGCGCGTTTTTTCAACGGTCTCCTCAATTTTTGCCGGCTGAATACGCCCGTCAATGATGAGCTTCTCCAGCGCGTGCTTTGCAATGTGGCGCCGTAGTGGATCAAAAGAGGAAAGCATGATGCGATCCGGCACCTCATCAATGAGCACGTCAACGCCCGTTGCGCGCTCAAAGGCCTTAATGTTTCGGCCTTCTTTGCCGATAATTTTGCCCTTAATCTCCTCCGAAGGAATGCTCACGTACAGCGACGTTGCTTCGGCGTTCACGGCATTGCCGAGGCGGTGAATGACGGTTGTGAGAATGGTGCGTGCCTTTTCTTCGAGTAATTCACGACCGTGAGCTTCAAGTTTTTGGAGGCGCATAAGCAAGGACTCTTCGTGGACGCGCTCGTATTCGCGGATGAGTTGCTGCTCAGCTTGCTCAGGCGTCATGTGAGCGATCTTTGAGAGTTCCCGTACACGGTCGTGTGCAAGGTTCTCATAATCGCTCTTTAGTCGAGTGGCTTCCTGTTCGCGACGGCGCAGCTCATCTTCGCGGTCGTCGAGGTCCTGCTGGCGGGTATCAAGAAAATCTTCTTTGGTTCCCAGGCGCTCCTCTTTCTGCTGGAGCTTATCTTCGCGTTCTTCGAGTGGTGCGAGGCGCTCGGTCTCGATTACTTCGCTGCGAAATTCGGCCTCGGCTATAATTTCCGCTGCTTTTTCCTTTGCCTGAAGCAGCTTTTGCTTTATATCAAGCTCGAGCGACCCGCGCTGAGCAAGGCCAATAAGCACGCGCAACACATACCCCAACAAGATGCCGCCGAGGCCGGAAAGCGCAAGTAATATAAGGATGATTTTGAGCGACATACCCTGGTCCTGAGCCCGTACGGTACCATAAATCCCCGCGCGGCGCAGCCGCGCGGGGATTTATGAGAAAAACCGCCTTAGTTGAATACTTTATCAACGATCCCGTACTTTTTCGCCTCATCGGCGGTCATAAAGAAATCGCGTTCCACATCTTTCTCGATCTTTGCAAGCGGCTGGCCGCTATTTTTTGCGAGGATCTTATTGAGACGCTCGCGCAGTTTCAAGATCTGCTTCGCAGTGATCTCAATGTCCGTCGCCTGCCCTTCTGCTCCACCGTGTGGCTGGTGGATCATTACTTCGGCATTCGGCAGTGCATACCGCTTCCCTTTTTCACCGCTTGAGAGCAGTATTGCTGCGCCCGAGGCCGCCATACCGACACAGACGGTAGAAACGGCTGGCTTCACATGATTCATGGTGTCTACCATTGCGAGGGTTGATGTAACCGAGCCACCCGGCGAGTTGATATACAGTGAAATGTCCTTCTTTGGGTCCTCGGCCTCAAGGAAGAGGAGCTGTGCAATGACGAGGTTTGCCGTATCGTCATCAATCGGTCCGCCAAGGAATACAATACGTTCTTTCAGGAGTCGTGAGTAGATGTCATACGCTCGCTCGCCGAACTGGCTCTTCTCGACGACCATAGGTACAAGCATGGATGCGGGTGAAAACTGTTTCATACGGATGTGATTAGTAGCTAGTGCTCGTTGTTGTTGCTGAATAAGTTTGCTGCTGCTGGGAAACGCGCTTGCCCCAGGCGTAGAACGCTCCGATCACGACCATAAGCAGAATGACGACGATGGATATGATTGCGCCCCAGGACTGCTGTGCTTGCGAGGGTGGCTCTGGCATTTTTGTGCCAAATACTGCGTTTACATCACCAGGCTCAATTTCCATGGCTAGTACTGGCTCTCCTTGTAGGACTGAAGTGCCTTTTCAAAGGCAGCCTCGGCTGCTGCGCGATCTTCGAAGCCAGTTACCTGCACCTCTTTATTCTGCAATTTTTTGTAGGTTGAATAGAAGTGCTGCATTTCCTTTAGTGTGTGCTTGTTGATGTCACCGAGGTCGCGTACATCGTCCCAGCGCGGATCCTCTACAGGCACGGCAACGACCTTGTCATCGCTGTCCCCGCCGTCCACCATTTTCATAAGCGCAACAGGACGAACGCGGACCAAAATGCCCGGGTAGAGCGGAAACGTAGTGAGCAGGATTATATCGAGGGCGTCACCATCGCTCCAGAGCGTTTGCGGCACAAAGCCGTAATCAAACGGAAACTGCTGCGTGGTGTGGGAAGCACGATCGAGTGCAATAAGACCCGTCTTTTTATCAATCTCGTATTTATTGTGGGAGCCCTTGTTGATTTCAATGATGCACGTCATCTCATCCTTTGTGCCCGGGTCTACATCGTGAAGTAAGTTCATCTTCGTGATATTACGCCTAATAAGTAGTGATACGCAGTATAGCTTATTCGTCGCTTGCGCCGTCGCGGTCTTCAGACTTGTCAGCAACGGTCTCGTCGCTTGCGGGCAACTCGGTCAATTCTTCTTCAGCGGGAAGTACCGTCTCTTGTGCGGGCTCATTTTCAACAACCTCAGCACTTTCAGTGGGCATAAGGCCTGCAGCTTCAGCCGGATCCTCTTCGGGCGCAGCAAAAGCAACCGAGGTGCCATCAGATTCTGCAACGTCCGTACCGCCGGTTGAAACAATGTCGATATTCCAGCCCGTGAGCTTTGCCGCAAGGCGTACGTTTTGTCCGCCGCGGCCGATGGCGCGTGACTGCTCGTCTTCCGAAACGGTCACCATCGCGCGGTGTTCTGCTTCATCGAGTGTGACTTCAATTGGAATAGCTGGAGAAAGCGCCTCCTTCACAAATTCGCGTGCATCCTCGTTCCATTCAATGATGTCGATGCGCTCACCGCCAAGTTCGCTCATGACGGTTGAGACGCGTACGCCGCGCTGACCCACGAGTGAACCAACCGGATCGACATGCGGATCATTTGATACGAGGGCAAGTTTTGTACGGCTTCCCGGTTCACGCGCGAGTGCTTTTACTTCAATGGCGCCGCTTGCGAGCTCGGGTGCTTCGCTCTCAAAGAGTTTCACCACGAATTTCGGATGGGCGCGGGAAAGGCGCAAGTAGACACCGCGGAATCCTTCATCAACGGCATACAAGTATGCACGAATGCGTTCGCCCATGCGGTAGCGTTCACCTGGGATCTGCTCCTCGTAAGGAATGATGCCTGTGGTGCGACCAAGATCGATGTACAGTGCACCGCGCTCGATACGCTGCACGATGCCGCTCACAATCTCGCCCTTCTTTTCGCCAAACTCCTCCATCATGGAGAGCTTTTCAGCCTCGCGCACCTTCTGGATCACCACCTGCTTTGCTGTTTGAGCAGCAATGCGGCCGAAATCATCCTGCGGTTCAAGCGGGAAAATAATTTCCTCTCCAAGCTCAACGCCACGCTTTATAAGGCGTGCATTAGCGAGCAAAATATGCTTTTCCGTGTCGAAACGCGGAAGTTCGCCCTCGGCGAGGACCTCTTCTTCGTGGAAACCATGTGGTGCTAGCGCCTCAGCTTCCTCCTCACCTTCTGTAGGAATGCGCACCGTGCTCTCGTCGACGACCGTCTTTACCTGCTCGAAGTCGACGGTGCCGCTATTCATATCAAGCTTGGCGCGGATTACTTGTCCGCGCTTACCGTATTCGCGCTTATAGGCAGTGGCCATCGCGCTTTCGATCGCTTCGATCATCGTGTCGCGGCTAATGCCTCGAGTTTCAAATTCTCCCAGCACCGCGTGTATCGTCTTTAAATCAATCATATGGGCTATGTATGTCGCACAATTAAGGCACAACGCACGTAATAATTACTTCACAGAGTACCAGATTGGCAGGACTGTGTCAATTTGCGGATAGGCTAATGCGAAAAAGGTGAAACACAGTCCTTCCTTGGTACCTAGAGTGCGGGATAAGCGTTGCTTGCACGCTTTTCTGATTCACTCACTCGAGTGCGGGATAGGAGAATCGAACTCCTGCTCTCAGTTTGGAAAACTGATGTTCTACCATTAAACTAATCCCGCTTCATTAGCGAGCATACCATTTTTGCGGTACCGTAGTGAAATATGAAGCGGATCGCGTATCTCGCTGCCATACTTACCGCGCTCTTCATTTTTACGGGTGCGTCCACAGTGCCGTCCATAAGCACGATCAAGAGCGTGCCCGTGGAAGTCAATAAAGCGGCTGTAGCGCCGAGTGTTGTGGCAAGTAGCACACAATCCACTACCGCGCAAAAAAAGCCGCCAGAAGTCAAAATTGGCCCCCCCAGACCCATTTCTGATGCCGAACTTTCAACAGTAGCTAATGAATTAAGCACATCTCTGGTCAATATTTACTGCGAAGCGCATCTCGTTTCGGGGCGTCGCATCATATCGGGAACCGGCGTCATCATAAGTCCGCGGGGCGTCATTTTGACGAATGCGCACCTGGGTCAGTTCTTTTTGTTTGGCGATTCAAAAGCTGTCTCATGCAAGATTCGCATGGGAAACCCGGCTGTCACTATGTATAAAGCCGCCATTATTTATATTTCGCCGCCATGGATGGAGCAAAACCGAGATATGTTGACGAAAGAGTCGGTCCTCGGTACGGGAGAACATGACATTGCCCTTCTTGCCATAACTGATGGTGTCGGAACCTACACCAAGCCCTCAATTTTCCCCTTCGTGCCGCTCGGAAACACTATTCCCCATAAAAACGAGCGTCTTGCCCTTATGTCCTATGCCGCGCAATATCTCACAAATTTTGAAATCAATTCGGCGCTACACCCTACGGTAGCTCTTGAAGCTGCTCAGGACATTTACACCTTTGGCTCCACAACCGCCGACGTCATGACCTTTGCCGGCTCAACTATTGCGCAGCACGGATCCTCTGGTGGTGGCATTGTAAATGCGAAGGGACAGCTCGTCGGCATGATCACCACAAGCAAGACCGATGGCACATTTGCTTCGCGTATTGTCGGGGCTATTACGGCGACCTACATCCGCCGAGAATTTAAAGAGCAAACCGGTACGCCGATCGATGTGCATATTGCCGCGCCAACGACCGTCTCCATTGCAGCGTTTGCAAGTAAGGTGCCCGCCTTGAGGGCATTGATTGCTCCTTATGTTGCGGCTCGTTAGGACAGCGCTGGTTTGCAATATTGCGCTTCTCCTATTGACAGAAATGTGCCAATCATAATAAGCCCACGACCGGGAGCCCGAGGACTAAGACATGGTGTTTTAGTTTTTTTTGGGCTATTTTGTCCTCTAGGAGCAGCAGAATGAAGAGTTTCACCGCGTTCATCGGCGCTCTGTGCGCCGCCTTCATGTTCAACGTCGTCTCGGCGTCGGCCGACGGCACGTCTTCGAATCTCTCGGGCATCGCGGCTCAGGCCGAGGCGTCTGCCCTGCAGAACGCCGGCCCCGACAAGCAGGTGGTCCAGACCAAGTGCATCTCGTGCAGTTCGGCGGTCGTCGATGGTGCCGTGACCGAGACCGTCGGCGCGTATCTCTGCAAGGTGAAGTCGACCACGAACGGCGTCGTGACCAACCAGACGGTGACCGCGACGTACGTCGACGTCGACGATTCGGCGACGAAGTCGCACACGCACACGGAGAACGCCCTGGTGCCCAAAGCCGTCAAGGCCAAGGACCAGAGCCTCACGGTGAAGAACGGTCCGAACTGCCGTGCCGTCAGCGGTGACGGGAACTACAAGTTCTCCGGCGCCAGCGAGACGAACTGGGAGAATGGGGCCTACAGCCACTACAACCAGGACGGACTGCACAGCGCGGCGATTTCGGAGGGCTTCTCGCACAAGCTCTCCGGGCCGTCGACCGAGTCCTTCGATCGGTTCTACTCCGAGGCGAAGAACAAGGGCTGATAACTCATCAGCAACATGCTCAGCCGGCATCACAGCGTGATGCCGGCTGATTTTCATTTATACAAAAAAAGCCTCAAACGGTCATGTTTTTAGCAACCGAGGGCTCGTGGCCTGGCTAATTTGGGTGCGTTTTATGCGACAGTGTGATATTAGTAGGTATTGACAAATACTAAACAAATGATATTCTGAAACACAGGCAGTCTGGGAGGTAGGACATGGTGTCCTCGTCTTGCAGGCTATTTTTGTTCTCAAAAAGTAAGGAGCAATGGAATGAAGAGTTTCACCGCGTTCATCGGCGCTCTGTGCGCCGCCTTCATGTTCAACGTCGTCTCGGCGTC
>OMJE01000007.1 GCA_900299275.1 bacterium
CGAGCGGATGGCAGGCGACGTGGCGGCCGAATTCGCTGTAGCGGTCGTTACCCGCCTGCGGCAAGATTGTGCGCGCGCCTTCGTGCACGACCTGCGCGAGTGTTTCGTGCATATCCTTTGAGTCCTTCATCCTGTAAGTGTAGCAGAGAAGTCTAGCGACAAAGCATTATATCCCCGCACAATTTGCCGCTGCCGTGTACCCTGCTGCCTGTGCGTGTTCGGCGGAGTCGAACCAGACTTTATTTTTGTCCGCAATGCGGCTTGCGCCGGCACAACCAGAGCGATAGTATTTGGTCCCATTTTTTGAACCGACAAACTGTCCGCTGGTAGTTGCTTCCGAGGAAAGGTCGAGCGGCTCTTGGATGGATTCCGGGGGAGTGCTTCCCTGCCCTGCGTCCTTACCTGAGAGGTAGCCAAGAATAAAAGATAGGCCGGAAGCCGCCAGAAGTACGCAGAGCACTAGGACGTCCCGTGGGAGGGCCTGTAGCCAAGCTTTGCTTTTTTCTCGAATATCTGCTATAGTCATCGGGTATAACTTTAACACTATGGCATCGACTAAAGCAGGCGGAACAGCGAAAAATCTTAATACTTCGAACCCTAAATATCTAGGCGTTAAGCTTGCTGACGGCGCCTCAGCCCGTATTGGAAACGTTATCGTCCGCCAGCGTGGTACCAAGATCGAGGCCGGTAATAATGTGAAGGTCGGGCATGATCATACGCTCTTTGCAATGAAGGATGGCACGGTACGCTTCCGCTCGATGCGCAAGACCGCATTCACAGGTGCAATCTCACGAAAGAAAGTAGTCGACGTTATCTAAACGTATCCGCAATGAAAAACACCGGCGCCAGAGGCGCCGGTGTTTTTTTTGTGCTTACTCTGCCTGAATAGTAACTGAGAACGTGCCGAATACTTCGCCCGCTGATACGGGCACCTCGAACGTCCCCGCTTCCTTGATCGGCTTTTCGAGCTTGATCACTTCCTCCGGAAGGTCGATGCGTGCCTGCTCCTTGGCTGCCTTAGAGAGTTCTGATGCGCCTACCGCATCATAGAGGTGGCCCTTGTCATTCGCCTTCATAGTGAGGACAAGCTTTGCATCGGCAAGCGAGGCAATATTTTGCGCAAGAAGCTTTTGATCAAGTTCTTTGCGACTCACTGCCTGCTCAACACGCAGTTTTGCCGTTACGACGGCACCTTGCGTAGCCGCGACAGCCATCTTAGCGGGAATCAAATAATTGAGGGCATAGCCATCAGCCACGGATACTGTTTCGTGGGCGCGGCCCATGCCCTTTACGTCCTTCGTTAAAATCACTTTCATTTCCCGAGAATACCCTACTACTGTCCGGTCGTCAAAAAGGTCTTGGCACGATCGAGTTGGGGGTCGATTTTTGCATCGGCGTCTTTTTGCGTATAGGGGACTTCGATATCCGGTGTAATGCCGTTACCCATAATCCATACGCCAGCCGGTGTGACCCAGCGCGCCACGGTAACCTTAAGAGAGCCTTCACCAATCGGTATGAGCTGCTGCACGGAACCCTTGCCGAATGATCGTGTGCCGATGATGGTTGCAACGTGATTGTCCTTGAGCGCGCCTGCAAGAATTTCTGACGCTGATGCGGAACCCCCGTCGACGAGAACCACGACATGTACTTTTGAACTTATATCACTAATGCCGAGACTCGTGTGCACTTTGTTAGTGTCTTTTCCGTCATAATCCTCCGTGACGATGGTGGTTCCTTTGGGAAGGAAGTGGCTCGCGATGTTGACTGCCGCATCCAGATAACCGCCAGGATTGCCGCGCAAATCTATGACGAGTTTGTCTGAACCACTTGCCTTGAAACGGCTGAGGGCCTCGTTGAAAAGGTTCACTGATGTGGCGGTAAATTGGAAGAGAGCGATACGATAGACGCCTGTTTTTTGATCGAGCGTGTCTTCAGTCTGTGGGACCTCGATTTTTGCACGTACGACGGGTATGGTCATGACCTTGCCGTTGCGCACCAGCGAAATGTCGACGGTGCTGCCGATGGGGCCGCGTATCTTTGCGACCGCCTGCTCCGTAGTGAGACCATCAACTGGCTTTTTATCGATGGCCACGATCTGGTCGCCTGTTTTGATCCCTGCAGTTTCTGCGGGGGTTCCTTTAAGAGGTGTCACGACGACCAGCACACCGTTCTTCATGTCAATTTCCATACCCACACCGCCAAAGCTGCCAGCAATATCTGCCGCAAATTTTTCGGATTCCTTTGGTGGCATGTAGATCGTGTACGGGTCTTTATAGGAGCTCGCAAGGCCTTCCATAGCACCATAAACCTTCTCCTCAGCGCTAGGAAGCGTGTTTGACGCATGGGTCTGTACAAAATTCTTCTGCAGCGCATTCCATTCTTTCCAGAAGTTTGACAAGTCCGTCTGGGAATCAGCCGTTGCGTCGAGGCCATCACTTAAAAGCGGCAATTGTTTAATAACTGCCGCGGATGACGAGCTGGTATTGCCTACGAAGAGTCCGCCCGTAAAGGCGACGGCAGCTACGACGGCAAAAGAAGCACTCCGAACGGCCATTTTTTTATATGCAGTGGTGTCCATAATGATAGCTACATCGTAGCATATGCGCTCACGAAAGCCGTGTGCGTAACATGCTATCCTATACTCATTATGGTATCCCGCTACGAATATCAGGGGGGCGTGTGGATTGATCTCGAACGCCCGACGAGTGAGGAGGTGCGCACCGTGCTCGAAGAGTACGCGATTTCGGAACGGATAGGATCAGAACTGTTATCGCCTTCGCCGTCCCCCATCGTCGCTAATGACGCTGAAACCGCTTTCGTAGTGCTGCACTTCCCTGCGCCGCGCGGCCAGGAAGAGCTTGAAACTAAGAATCAGGAAGTCGATTTTATCGTCGGGCGGCAGTGCATTATTACCGTTCGCTATGAGCTCGTTGCGTCGCTGCATCACCTTAAAAAACTGCTGGAAACGGAAGCAGTGCTCATGGGCAGTGCCGCGGTAACCACTGACGTACTTTTAGAACTGCTATTTTCGCATTTGTATGCGGCTATTCGCGATCATTTGCATGGTGCGGCCGCGCATCTTACACAGCTCGAAAAGCATATGTTTAGCGGGCGCGAGCGGACGACCGTACTCGGCATCTCGGATCTCAATCGTGACTTCCTGCATCTGGAAGCGGCGCTCGCGAATCATGAGGAGGTGTTGGCACGATTTTTGAAAGGGCTACAGGAGCGTAAGTTCTTTCCGGTCTCTTTTGCGGAACGGGCTTCACGTATCGCGGGCGAGAGAACCCACGTTGCACATTTGGCGCGCACGTACCGTGCCGTAGCGGCGGAGCTGCGAGAGACCAATATGGCGCTCCTTGAGACCCGTCAAAACGACATTATGAAGACCCTCACGATCATCACGGTCGTGGTCTTGCCTCTTGAGTTGATCTCGTTTATTTTTGCGATGCATATGCCGGGCACGCCGCTTGAACATGATCCGATCGCTTTTTGGAAGGTGCTCGCTGCAATGCTTGTGGCATGCTTTGTGACGGTTCTCTATCTTATGCGTAAGCGTTGGATATAACTATGCAGTGGCTCTCTCGTCTTTTCCATCGTGCGGCATCTGCGCCACAATCGGCGCCGGCCATTGTGCTTTTTACGAATACGCTCACGCATAAAAAAGAAACATTCGTACCGCTGCGTTCCGGTACGGCACTTATGTACACCTGCGGTCCAACCGTCTATGGCCAGCAGCACATTGGCAATCTGCGTCCGGGCTTTGTAGCTGATCTTATTGCACGCACGCTCGAGGGAGCGGGCTATCGTGTAAAGCGCGTCATCAATATTACTGATGTTGGCCATATGGTGGGCGATACCGAGGAAGGTGAAGATAAGATCGCCCTTGGTGCAGCGCGCGAGCAGCGTACACCCGAGGAAATTTCAGCGCACTACGCAAAGCTTTTCATCGATGATCTTGCTGATCTCAATATCGATACGAAATCGATTCATTTCCCGCGCGCTACTGAATATATCAAGGAGCAAATTGCACTCGCAAAAACATTGGAGGACAAGGGCTATGCCTATCGCATTAAAGAAGGATTGTATTTTGATGTATCGAAGTTTCCGGGCTATGGAAAATTAGGCGGCATTAGTGAGGCAAAACTCGAAGCGGGCGCTCGCGTGGGGCTCGTAAGAGGCAAACATAATGCGGCAGACTTCGTGCTCTGGCGCGCAGCAAAACCAAATGACCTACAGCAGTGGGATAGTCCATGGGGGCGTGGAAATCCGGGCTGGCATATTGAATGTTCGGCAATGAGTCGTTCCCTGCTTGGTACTGAGATCGATATTCATACGGGTGGCGAGGATCTGGCAATGATTCATCACAATGATGAGATCGCGCAGTCCGAGGCCGCGAGCAGCCGTCCTTTTGTGCGGTACTGGCTGCACAATGCCTTTCTCACGATGGCAGGCGAAAAGGTCTCGAAGTCGCTCGGCAATGTCGTCTATATGAGTGACATCACAGCAAAGGGATATCATCCACTCGCATTGCGCTACCTCTTTCTGCAGGCGCACTATCGCACTCCCCTTTCTTTTTCATGGGAGTCACTTTCTTCGGCCGCGGCCGCGCTCGATCGCCTTTGGAAAATATCAGCAGCAGTCGCCGAAGAGTCCGACAAAAAAGGCCAGCTCTCTACAGCGAATGCGCACTTTCTTGCCGCTATGCGCGATGATCTAAACACACCGCAGGCCCTTGGCATCCTTTGGGAAGCGCTCAAAAGCGAGGACTACACGCCGGAGGAAAAATGGGCCCTTATTGAGACGGCAGACGCCCATCTAGGCCTTATGCTCACAGAACCGCCCCAGAGGGCTCCCAGCGCCCTAGAAGCCGTTCCTAAAGAGCTCGAGGCCCTGCTCGAAAAGCGCGAGGCCGCTCGTGTCGCTCGGGACTTCACGGAAGCAGATCGTATTCGCGACGAAATCGCGGCCCAGGGTTACCGCATCGAGGACCGCCCGA
>OMJE01000008.1 GCA_900299275.1 bacterium
ACCATTATTCCCGGACTTTCCGGGTGGGCGCAGATCCACGATTATGATGCGCCGCGCGGCCCTGCTGATATTATGCGTACACGTCGCAAGTTGTCGTTCGATTTGTACTATTTGAAACACCGCTCATTTGGGCTCGATCTTGAGATTGCTCTTAAATCTGCGCGAGCACTGCTTGCTTTTTCAGGAACATGATTGTCGACGGCAAAGCCATTGCGGCATCAATGCTTGAGCGTGTTCGAGTACGCGCGGCGGCATTGCCGCGTGCGCCAAAGGTTGTTGCTATCATTACGGACGAGACGCCTGCCACGCGCTCCTACATAAAAATAAAGACGGCACGAGCTGCGGATGCTGGGTGCATCTTTGAAACACGCGCAAGCACTGATTCTGTCGAAGATATTGACGCTGATGCAGTGGTGGTGCAGCTCCCCGTGCGGGATGATCTCGATGTGAAAGAACTGTGCGATCGAATTCCGCTGCATAAAGATGCCGACGTGTTATCGGCGCGCGCCCGTGCTCGATTCGAACGTGCCGACGCGGGGTGCTTGCTGCCCCCCGTCGTGGGCGCCGTTAAGGCAGTGCTTGAGTCTCAAAAGATTGAACTCCAAGGTCGCAAGACAGTGGTGGTGGGGCAGGGCTTTCTTGTGGGTGCCCCGGTTGCAACATGGCTAGAGCAGCAAGGTGCGCATGTCACTGTGGTGACTGAAGAAGAAGGCTCGCTGCAAGAGGCGCTCGCAAATGCTGAACTCATCGTGCTTGGGGCTGGGTCGCCGGGGCTCGTCACACCAGATATGCTTCCCGATGGTGTTGTTTTGATTGATGCAGGCACGAGCGAACTCGGCGGGAAAATTGTCGGCGATGCGGATCCTGCCTGTGCGGAAAAATGCTCGCTTTTTACACCTGTCCCCGGCGGTATTGGTCCTATTGCTGTGGCCTGTCTTTTTGATAATGTCGTCTCGCTGTGTGAACAAGGCGAGCTGAAAGGTCGAAACGCATAAAGAAAATGCCCGCGTCTCCAGAGGAGACGCGGGCACCGTGGCCGTGATGCGTTCTTAGCGAGTACAATGTATGGAAATTGCGCGGACTCGCTCATGTTCGCTTCGTACGTTTTGGTTGCAGAAAAGAACATGTGTGCCATCGCGGTGACACTCCGCAGAACGCTTTTCTTGTCCCTGAGGCAGACGGCCGATCCCCTTGGCGAAGGTGTCCGCGCGGTGCCTATTATGTCATATTCACAAAAGAATGCAAGAGGTGCTTCCTTTTGCGTTTTGGAAGCATTGAATTATACTCTCGCTATGACTCGATATCGGGTGTGGTCTCTTATTGTGCTCGCCCTAGGCGTATTACTCGCGTATTTTGTGTGGTCGACCGAAATGGATCCGGCGAGCCGCTATCACTTCAGATTCGGTCTGGATCTGGCTGGTGGTACCGAGCTCGTCTACAAGGCTGACATGAGTCAGACGCCGGCAGGTGATCAGGCCTCAGCGCTCTCGGCGCTACAGGGAGTGATTGAGCGCCGTGTAAATCTTTTTGGTATCGCCGAGCCTATCGTGCAGACCGAGCAGGCTGGCGGCATCTCGGGATCAGCCGACAATCGCCTTGTCGTGGCTCTGCCAGGGGTGACTGATATTAAGGCTGCAGTGGATGCTCTTGGTAAAACGCCGACGCTGGAATTTCGTTTGCAAAAGGACGTGCAGACTGGAACCACAACGATTGCATCATTTGAGCCGACGGGACTGACTGGTCGGTATTTGCAAAGCGCAGCACTGCAGTTCGGCTCGGGCGCAACGGCGGGTCTTTCGGCACCGATCGTCATGATCAACTTCAACACCGAGGGTGCGGCACTCTTTGAAAAGATCACGAAAGAAAACGTTGGAAAGAATCTTGGCATATTCCTCGATGGGCAGCCCATTTCAACGCCGGTTATCAAGGAGGCCATCTCGGGAGGGCAGGCAAGCATCACAGGGCGATTCACCGCAGCGCAGGCACGTGACCTTGTAAATAATCTCAACTTCGGCGCACTCCCGGTTCCAATCAATCTTGAAAGCAGTTCATCGGTTGGACCAACGCTCGGCGCTGCAGCAATCACAGCGGGCGTCATGGCCGGCGTCATCGGCTTCGCCATCATCGCGCTCTTTATGATCGTGTGGTACCGCCTTCCGGGTATCATTGCGACTGTGGCGCTCGCCCAGTATCTCGTCTTTATGCTGGCCATTATTAAGACTGTGCCGATTACGCTCACGGCCTCGGGTATTGCAGGTCTCATTATCACGCTTGGTATGGCGGTGGATGCAAACGTCCTCATCTTCGAGCGTACTAAAGAAGAACTGAAGAGCGGGAAGACGCCGCGCGAAGCAGTCCACGTAGGATTCGCACGTGCATGGACGGCGATCCGCGATGGCCACCTCACGATGATCATTTCGGGTGTCATTCTCTTCTGGCTCGGCACGAGCTTGGTGAAGGGCTTTGCGCTCGTCTTCGTACTCGGTACGCTCGCATCGTTCATTTCCGCAGTCACGATTTCGCGTGTGTACTTGCTTGCGCTTGTGCCGGAGCAAGCAAAGGGGCGCTGGCACTTCTTACTCGGTAGCGGCTTTAGAAACGTATGACGATCGTAAAATATCGCACTCTGATTTTCATTATCACGGGCATTCTGCTTGCGGGTGCCATTGGGGCGATCGCAACGTACGGACTGCCGCTCGGTATCGATTTTACGGGCGGTACAGCGATGCAGATAAGCTATCCTGAGGGTCGTCCGGCGCTTGCGGATGTGCAGGCGCAAATCGCGAAGGTTTCGCTTGGCGTAGTTTCCGTGCGCGAATCAGGAAATGATGCGATTACCATTCACTCGCGCACCATGACGCCTGAAGAGCATCTCGCGGTACTCGCAGCACTTTCGGAAAAAGCAAAACCAACTGAACTCTCGTATTCATCGGTTGGTCCTACCTTCGGTACGCAGTTTGCCGCTAAGGCACTTTGGGCTTTGGTGGCCGTCGCTCTCAGTATCGCACTCTTTATTGCCTTTGCGTTTAGAAAAGTCTCTCGTCCTGTGCCGAGCTGGATCTACGGACTTACGGTTATTGTGATACTTGTGCACGATCTCATCGTGCCTGCAGGTTTCTATGCCGTCCTCGCGCATATGACGGGCGCCGACGTTGACGTTCTGTTTGTGACCGCACTTCTGGCACTTCTTGGCTATTCAGTGAACGACACGATCATTGTCTTCGATCGCGTGCGCGAACATCTCGCAACCAATGAACGAACGAATTCTAAAGAGTCCTTCGAGGTAACGGTGGGGAAGAGTATCAGCGAAACGCTGACGCGCTCGATCAACACATCGCTCACGGTGGTGCTCGCACTCCTTGCACTCGTGTTCTATGGTGCTACTGCAACTCGTGACTTCGCACTCGTGATGCTGGTGGGTGTTATTGCAGGAACGTACTCATCGGTGCTGGTTGCCGCACCGCTTCTCATTCCGCTTAGCCGCTGGTACACAAAAAAATAATTGTTTTGCAGTAAAAAAGAAAAAGCACCGATTCATTCGGTGCTTTTTCTTTTGAGAATCGTCAAATAACCCGCATTGCGTCCTGGGCAAGGTTGACGGCTGTATACATCATACGCCATTCAGCACCGCATGCAATATTATTTTTTATTTCGTTTTGTTTTTGACACGCGCGCAGTAAGCCATGACGATGATTGCACCTTTCCGCCCTTGCCGACGTTGTACCGCATCTCTATACCGAGCTTCTCGCATATCTGAACTTCTGGCGCAGGATCGCCATCGGGCTTACGGTCACCGCCATTGGCGAATATATGAGGTTTTATTTTGCGTAACGTAGTCGAGACGCTTCGATCAGGGTCGTCAATTTTGTGTTTAGTGAGTATGACCTTGCTCACGCCCTCGATTGCCTTAAGGATTTCCTTGCGCTCTTTTTCGGGCATAAAGACAAATCCCTTTTTATTTATAAGCCAATTGTCGTTATTGAGAATGATGATAAGCTCATCACCCAGTTTTCGGCTCTCTTGAATGTAGCGAATATGCCCAATATGGAGAGGGTCAAACCCTCCAGATATGGCCACTATTTTCGGCCGCTTCATGGCTAAAGTATACCGAACTTACGCCGCTTGACGCACGTAGGGTGTTCCTATACTATAGCCCTACCGTCCCCTTATGGGGGATGGGCTTGTTTTTGAGCCTTGAAAACACAATACGTTTGTAAAGTCCCGCGCGTGGAGACGCGCGGGCAAAGATGTGTGAATTCTTTTGTTCCGCCTATTCTTAATGAGAGTTTGATCCTAGCTCAGGGTGAATGCTGGCGGCGTGGATAAGTCATGCAAGTCAAGGGGGCCCGCAAGGGCAACCGGCAAACGAGGTAGTAACACGTAGGTAGACCCCCCAGAGTCGGGCATAGCCAGCCGAAAGGTTGGGTAATTCCCGATGGTCCCGCAAGGGTAAAGGTTTTTCGCTCTGGGAGTTGCCTGCGTAGTATCAGCTAGTTGGTAGGGTAACGGCCTACCAAGGCTACGACGCTTAGGGGAGCTGAGAGGCTGACCCCCACCGATGGAACTGCGACACGGTCCATACTCCTACGGGAGGCTGCAGACGAGAATATTCCGCAATGGGCGAAAGCCTGACGGAGCGACGCCGCGTGATGGATGAAGTGCTTTGGTACGTAAACATCTTTTATCAGGGACGAAGTTTATTGACGGTACCTGATGAATAAGGGGCTCCTAACTCTGTGCCAGCAGGAGCGGTAATACAGAGGCCCCAAGCATTACCCGGAATCACTGGGCGTAAAGGGTGTCAAGGCGGCTTTATTAGTCTCCCGTAAAATCCGTGGGCTTAACCTACGGCCGGCGGGGGAAACGGTAAAGCTCGAGGGCGCGAGAGGTGCACGGAACTCATGGTGGAGGGGTGAAATCCGTTGATATCATGGGGAACACCAAATGCGAAGGCAGTGCACTGGCGCGTTCCTGACGCTCACACACGAAAGCCAGGGTAGCGAACGGGATTAGATACCCCGGTAGTCCTGGCCCTCAACGTTGCTCGCTCGTTCTACGGAGTATCGACCCTCTGTGGGACTAAGCTAACGCGGTAAGCGAGCCGCCTGGGTAGTACGATCGCAAGATTAAAACTCAAAGGAATAGACGGGGACTCGCACAAGCGGTGGATTATGCGGCTTAATTCGTCGACAAACGAAGAACCTTACCAAGGTTAGAAATCCAACTGCATCCGACCCGAAAGGGACGGAGCCTTCGAGGGTGTTGGACAGGTGATGCATGGTCGTCGTCAGTTCGTGGTTTGAACTGTTCCCTTCAGTGGGGTAACGAACGCAACCCCCGTTGCCTGTTATCTATATGATCAGGCGAGACTGCTCCCTCACGGGAGAGGAAGGTGGGGATGACGCCAGATCAGCATGTCCCTCTGATACCTTGGGCTGCACGCATAATACAATGGCCGGTACAACGAGACGCAATACCGTAAGGTGGAGCAAATCTTTAAAACCGGCCCCAGTACGGATTGAGGTCTGCAACCGACCTCATGAAGCCGGAATCGCTAGTAATCCCGGGTCAGCCAAACCGGGGTGAATACGTTCTCGAGTCTTGTACTCACCGCCCGTCAACTCAGGGGAGCTGGGGGTGCCCGAAGGTCTGCCTCGCGCAGGACTACGGCAAATTCAGTGACAAGGAGTAAGTCGTAACAAGGCACGGGTAGCGGAAGCTGTTCGTGGAACATATCCAATTTGGAACCGATAGAGCCCGAAAGGCCTATCATGTCGATCTATTCGCAAGAGTAGGGGAGATAACAGTTGTCCCTAAACACTGTTCGGAAGCCGGATAACGTAACCCGGTGGTGTTTGAGAACCACATATGAGTTCTCAAGCAGGACGGAATAGGCGGAACGAAAGAGCGTATACATCTTTAAAATACTCACATCGCAAAAAACACCCGAACGGGTGTTTTTATGTTTATAAAAAATGCCGTGTATATCCCTAAGGATATACACGGCACGCGGAGGGGTGTTTTCAGTGGATGCTCGGGCTCGGGTAGACTCCGTTGTTGCACTTGGCGGAGTCGATGCCGACCAGGTTGCCGGCGCTTTCGAAGTCGCCGCCGACGACCTGGACCCGGTTTTCCCAGCCCGTGATGTGCACCAGGTGGCTGTTCCTCCGGTCCTGCCAGTCGACGCTGCCGCCCTCGGTGCCCGTCACGGAGGCGCCCTGCAGCTTCCAGCAGTGGAAGGGCTTGCCGTCCATGGTGTACTGCACGACGATCCAGTCGCTGCCGAACTCGTTGGCAGCCCACTTGCTGCATCCCTTGTTGAAGCCCGCGCACCCCGTCATGACGAGGGCGAGCAGAATGAAAAGAGCACGTTTACGAAGCATTTGTATAACCTCCGAGCAGTTTTTTCGAACGCTAATATTATAGCATTTATATTGTGTTGGGTCAATGACGCGCCTATCGATTTCTCTATAGAAAAGGGGTCGGTGCAAAGGAGCGTTCAGTGCGCTGGAAAAGCAGAGTCAATTTTGCTACTATATGCAGGTTCGCTTTGCACGCTTAGCTCAGTTGGTAGAGCACTCGACTGATACTCGAGCGGTCCTAGGTTCGAATCCTAGAGCGTGCACCATGGATGTCTCCGCCTATTTTCGCGGAAAGAAAATAACGGTCATGGGCCTTGGTGTGCTCGGGCGCGGCATCGGGGATGTGAAGTACGTCGCCGAGTGTGGCGCGGAGCTTATCGTGACCGATCTGAAGACGCGTGAGCAGCTTGCTGAATCAATCGAGCAGGTGGGGCCATCGTCGCACATCACGTATGTCCTTGGTGAACATCGTCTCGAGGATTTTCGTGACCGCGACCTCATTCTGAAAGCTGCCGGCGTGCCCCTTGAGTCCCCGTATATTGCCGAGGCAAAAAAGAACGGTATTCCGGTGCGTATGAGCGCAGATCTCTTTATGGAGCTTTCGGAATTGCATTCTATCGGCGTGACCGGCACGCGTGGCAAATCTACGGTTGCGCATATGCTCGCACACATTCTGAAAGAGGCAGGCGAGCACGTCCTCCTTGGTGGGAATGTGCGCGGCGTCTCAAATCTTTCTCTTCTTGCAGATGCAACGCCCGGTGATGTTGCGGTGCTCGAGCTCGATAGCTGGCAATGTCAGGGTCTTGGTGAAGCAAATATTTCTCCGCAGATAGCGGTCTTCTCAACCTTCTTCGATGATCATCTGAATTATTACAAAAATGACCCTGGGCAATATTTGCTCGATAAGGCAAACATCTTTTTGTACCAAAGTCCCGATGATACGCTTGTTGTTGGCTCGCAGTGCGCGCCTACGCTGATACAAGCATTTGGAGAGCACATTGTTGCAAATATGATTGTGACGGACGAGAAAAAACTGCCGAGCGAATGGCAGCTCAAGATTCCAGGTCAGCATAACCGCTACAACGCCGCACTCGCTCTAGCGGCCGCTCGTGCGTACGGCCTAAGCGACGAAGTTATTCGCAAAGGGCTTGAATCGTTCCCGGGAGTGCCTGGTCGCCTCGAACTCATTGCAGAAATAAAAGGTGTGAAAATTTACAACGACACGAACGCAACGACACCTGAAGCAACGCTGGCAGCACTCGATGCCATAGGCATGCCAAAAACCGTTCTCATCATGGGTGGGGCAGACAAAGATCTCGATATGAATAAATTGCTCATACGCCTACCCGAGCTCAAACGGGTGATCTTGCTCGCGGGCACGGGCACCAGTCGCGTCCTTGAGTTCATAGAAGGCGCATCGGTCTTTGACAGCTTGAAAGCTGCCGTAGACGAAGCATTTACTTCAGCGCACGAAGGGGACATCATTCTTTTTTCACCGGCCTTCGCCTCCTTCGGTATGTTTAAAAATGAGTACGACCGCGGGGATCAATTCAATGCGCTAGTGAAGGCGCTATGATCGGTTTTTTCTCGGGAGGTTTTTTATACAACCCGAAAACTAATAGCGTCCTGCTGCACAAGCGGGATGGCAATACGACCATCAATCCTCATAAATGGGCATTCTTTGGCGGACTTGGCGAGGGGGAGGAGACACCAGTTCAAGCTTTTATGCGTGAGATGCATGAGGAGCTCGGTTTAGAACTGTCGGTCGAAGAGGTAATTCGTTTATGCGATTATCCCAATCTGGAGCGAGGCACGCACCGCTACTCTTTTTACGTCATAAGTGAGAAGAGTAAGGACGAAATGGTGCTCGGCGAAGGTGCCGACTTTGATTGGATTCCAGTTGAAAAGGCGCTCCTGCTCGATGCGACCGATAAAACCATTGCGGACCTTAAACTACTCCTGGAGACCTATGATCGGCATATTTGATTCAGGCAGCGGGGGGCTGACAGTATTGAAGGAGATTCGACAACGACTGCCAGGTGCAGACGTCGTCTATTTTGGTGATATTAAAAACGCGCCCTATGGTGTAAAGTCGCCCGAAGAATTGATTGCGCTTACAGCCGCGGCAATCGAACTTTTAAAGTCTCGTGGTGCGACGCATATTGTGAGTGCCTGCAACAGCGTCTCGGCTGCGCTTGCAGTGAGTAATGCTCCCACCGATATGATCGAGATGATCGAACCGACAGTGGCGGCATTTAAGCAGTCGCCCGCAAAAATTCTTCTTATGGCTACGCCTGCGACCATTAATGCAGAGATTTATCAAAACGCTTTTAAGGCGATTGGTATAGGCATTGAAACGCTCGCGATCCCCGAGCTCGCTGGCGCCATAGAGTTTGGTCAGAGCGAGGCAGACATTGAAAAGATCATAAGCGACGCACTCGCGAAGGTAGATTGCAGTAGCTTTGACACCCTCGTCCTCGGCTGCACGCACTATCCGTTTGCCCGCGCAGCATTTCAAAAAGTTCTGCCAGAAACGACTATCGTCGACCCAGCAATTGCTGTGGCAGAAAAAGTGGCAAGCAGTTTTGCCGAAGAGGGCGGTGGAAGCACGGCATTTCTTATTAGCAAAGATTCCGAGCCATTTCGCAATCGCGTGCAGTCACTCTTCGGTGCAACGACAGACATGATTGCAGTGCTAAAGTGAGATATGGCAAAGATCTACGACCACGCGTTTTTTGATACCAAGATGGTTCCTGTGGGGGAGGCGAATCTTTCTGTGGCCTCATCAGCAGTGCTCTATGGGCTCAGTGTCTACACAGTTTTGCCAATCGTGCGTACGGCGTCAGGCTTTTCAGCATTTCGATTGCCCGAACATTTCAAACGACTTTCTGATTCGGCGAAGATCATCGGGCTTGATATGCCCTCACACATAACGTTTGAAAATTTTACACACTACCTGATACAAACGGTCGCAGCAAACGAGCCAAAAGAGAATGTCTTTGCTCGCGCGACCATTCATGTAAGCGAGCTCGTGCCGGGTACGCGCTCGCGGGGACTAAAGACTTTGCTCAGCATATTTTTGTATGAAGCGATGCTCATACTGAGCGCAGACGGAGTGCGCCTCAAGACAAGTGCGTGGCGACGCGTACCGGACTATGCCATTCCATCGCGTGCAAAGGTAAACGGTGCGTATGTGAACTCTGTGCTAGCAAAACAAGACGCCCTTGATAGCGGCTACGATGATTGCATCTTTCTTGATGCTGCCGGACACGTCTGCGAGCTCTCAGCGGCAAACATCTTTCTCGTGCGCGACGGAATCCTTATTACGCCGAATGCTTCGAGTGATGTGCTCGAAGGTATCACGCGTCGCACAGTGCTCGATATTGCCAGTGAACTCGAAATTCCATATGTGGAACGTAGCGTCGATCTGACGGAGCTCTATATTGCGGATGAAGTGTTCGCTTCTGGCACATCAGCATCCATCGCTTCAGTGGCCGAGATCGACAAGCGGCGAATCATGATGGCTCCAGGACCTATCACTATGCAGTTGCGAGACCGCTATGTGCGCATCTTGCGCGGAGAAGATGTGCAATCGCAAGCCCTGCTAACGCCTCTGCGACAAGGGTGATACAGTGAGCCTATGGAGCTTCAAGGGAAGAAGATACATTTTGTCGGGATTGGGGGGGTTGGGATGAGCGCCTTGGCGCAGTTGTGCGCCGATCATGGGGCTCTGGTAAGCGGCTCAGATCGTGAGGCCAGCCCTGTCACCGAATTGCTTGAGAACAAAGGCATTCATGTTGCCATGCCTCAAGATGTACAGAATGTGCCCGAACATGCGGCCCTTGTAGTCTATAGCGATGCCGTGCCGGAAGATAATCCAGAGCGAGCGCGAGCGAAAGAACTGGGTATCGAACAGCTTTCGTATTTTTCGATGCTTGGAAAAGTCTCGGAAGGAAAGAGGACGGTGGCAGTAGCCGGTACCCACGGAAAGACGACGACGACCGGCATGCTTGCAAAGATTCTCGTCGATGCTGGCGCATCGCCCATGGTAGTCGTTGGTTCGCTCGTAAAAGATTTCGGCAGCAATTATGTTCACGGCGACTCCGACCTCTTTGTGGTAGAGGCATGCGAATACCGCGACCACGTGCTAGAGCTTTCGCCAGAGGTTCTTGTGGTAACCAACTTGGAATGGGAACACACTGACTATTTTCCGTCACTTGCACATCTGCAGGAGTCGTTTCGAAAGGCGGTCGCAAAAGTGCCTGCGCACGGAGCCATCATCACGAATCCGGGTAACGAAAACATTGCACCCATTCTCGTCGACGCAAAGGCGCCCATCATTGATTACACTTTGGAGCAGAATTATGAACTACGGATGCTCGGTGAGTTTAATAAAATGAATGCCCGTGCGGCCGCGGCTGCTGCGCGTCTCGTGATGCCAACCATCCACGAGGACGTCCTCATGACCTCGCTGTCTGAATTTCATGGTACGTGGCGTCGCTTTGAATACAAAGGGAAAACAAAGGCGGGCGCCGACGTTTTTGATGATTATGCGCACCACCCCACAGCCATACGAGCGACGCTTGCTGCTTTGCGCGCAAAGACGCGTGGCAATGTATACGTAGCTTTTCACCCGCATCTTTATAGTCGCACCAAGGACTTGATCGATGATTTTGCTAGCTCATTTGCAAATGCGAGCAAGGTCTATATTGCCCCCATTTATGCGGCCCGCGAAAAGGATGAGGGGCTCGTATCGCACACCCTACTAGCCGAGCGTATTCGCGCCCGTGGCGTAGAAGCGTATGCGCTCGACTCGTTTGAGGAAATTGAGCAGGCGCTCGGCGCCGCACGCCTTAATGATGCTGTCATGACAATGGGTGCTGGTGACATCTATAAGGTGGCCGACAAGCTTGTCGCTACGCGTGAATCATGAATGGAGGAACACTTTCCGTGGTTGCGACACCAATAGGCAATCTCGAAGACATGACGCTTCGCGCACTGCGCACGCTTAAAGAGTGCGATGTGATTTATGCTGAAGACACGCGGGTGATCTCAAAACTACTGGCTCGGTATGAAATCAAAAAGCCATTACAGCGGCTTGATGCAGCGACCGAAGAAAAGAAGGCGGGCGAGATAATCGAGCGGCTCGAGGCAGGGGAGCATGTGGTGTACGTCAGTGATGCGGGTACGCCGGGAGTTTCAGACCCAGGTGCGCGACTTGTAGCGCACGTGCGGGCGCAGTCGCCGAGCATGCGTATCGAAGCGATACCCGGCGCATCGGCGCTCACGGCTCTCCTCTCAATTGCGGGGCTCGAAAGTACCGGATTCACATTCCTCGGATTTTTGCCGCACAAAAAGGGACGGCAAACGGCGCTTAAAGAAATTGCGGCGAGCGCCTTGCCCACCATTGTGTACGAGTCGCCCCATCGTATCGAAAAATTGCTAGGTGAGGCGAAGGCGCTTGGGATCCGTACAATCACCATTGGCCGAGAGCTCACAAAAGTGCATGAAGAAGTGGTAAGCGGTACGCCCGAAGACATCGAAGCGCATTTCCGCGAGCACAGCGATCGGCTTCGTGGGGAGTTTGTGGTCATATTGATCCCTTGATACAATCGGCTTTATGTCTCGATCCAGTACCCTTATCGTGCTTGGAACCCTTATTGTCCTTATGCCCGTTTCGGGTATCCCGCTTAAGTACCTATCTTTTTTAACCGTACTTCTCGGCGCAGGTGTGGTTGCGATAGGTCTTTCAATGCGAACACGCAGACCAGAACCAAAAAGTGCGCCTGCCGAAGCAATATCTACGCCAGAACAGGGAACAGTGACCACTGAAACCGTCGAGGAACAATAATCTCTCTCCATCTGTCAATCAACAGTCACCGGTCCGTAGTGGATTGGCGGCGTAAGTATAAGCATTCTGTTGATATACTAACGTTATGGAAAATCCTGAGCGCGTAACCTATTTTGCGGCGACGGATTCGCGTGGCCAGCGTGTGCCGTTTGGTATTAAGACCAAGGATCGCGATCGCCATATGTATGTGATCGGAAAAACGGGTATGGGCAAATCAACCTTGCTCGAGAATATGGCCATACAAGATCTGCGTAATGGAGAAGGTCTGGCTTTCATTGATCCTCACGGCAGCACGGTCGAAAAACTCCTCGAGTACATCCCAGAAGAGCGCATCAATGACGTGGTGTATTTTGCACCATTTGATCTTGATAATCCTATTGCCTTTAATCCAATGGAGGACGTTGGCTACGACAAGCGGCATCTTGTAGTGAGTGGGCTCATGGCCACGTTTAAGAAAATATGGGAAGACGCATGGAGCGCGCGCATGGAGTACATTCTCACCAATACCTTGCTCGCCTTGCTTGAATACCCCGGTGCCACGCTGCTCGATGTGAATCGTGTCTACACGGACAAGACGTTTCGCGCGAAGGTGGTAGACAATATCAAAGATCCGGTCGTGAAAGACTTTTGGACCAAAGAATTTGCAAATTATGGCGATAAATATACCCAGGAGGCGACACCGGCTATTCAAAATAAAGTAGGTCAATTCACAAGCAATCCGCTCATTCGCAACATTATCGGTCAACCGAAGTCGTCATTTGATATCCGAACGATCATGGATGAGCGAAAGATCCTACTCATCAATCTCTCAAAAGGGCGTGTTGGCGAGACCAATATGCGGCTTCTCGGCTCGATGCTCACGACGCGTCTTTTTTTGGCTGCGATGAGCCGCGCCGACCTTTCTGCAAGTGGGCTCGCAACAAAGCCTCATTTTTACTTTTATGTTGATGAGTTCCAAAATTTTGCAAACAAAACATTTGCTGAAATTCTTTCTGAATCACGCAAGTACAAACTTGACCTTGTCATCACTCATCAGTACATCCAGCAAATGGAAGAGGAAGTTCGCGATGCTGTCTTTGGAAACGTTGGTACCACCATAGCGTTCCGCGTCGGACCTTTCGATGCCGAAGTTCTTGAAACGGTATTCATGCCCTCATTTACTAAGGAAGATATTGTGCAGCTCGACAAGCGGCAGGTATACCTCTCGCTCATGATAGATGGTGTGGGCTCCAAACCATTTTCCGCAGTCACCATTCCGCCCATAGAACCACCACCGGTAATCCACCGCGATGCGGTCATTGAGGCGTCTCGGAAATCATTTACCTCACCGCGTGCGGAAGTAGAAAAAAGCATTATGGAAAATCTCCAAGCCTCACTTGAGGCTGAGATGCCCCAAGATGCGCGCATGAAGAAAAAGCAGTGGCCTGCAAAAAAAGAAGGGCCGACAAGATTGCCACCACGACAGGGCAATGAGCAGCCTGCCTTTTCGGTCCCGCGCGTGAGCGCGCCCCCGCCCCCGCCTCTGCAAAAGAGGGAAGCGCCGCCGGCGAAAAAATCGCCCGCGGAACTGAAGGATATATTGCGCAGTATGACCAAGAAAATAAGCGAGGAAAAGGGACGTACGGAGACAAAAAACCAGCAGGGCTTAAAAGGTGCTTTGAGCGGGGTGCTGCAGCAAGCTGAACTTCCTGCGCCTCCCGCACGTGCTGAAATTTCGCCACGGCCTGAAGCCAAAGAAATTGAGCCGCCGAAAGAGAAGACAAAGCCGTATGAAGTAGCGGAGGATACATTGCGCAAGGTCTTAACCGGAGAAGATGGATAAGAAATTACGACCGGTACTTTTTTCGATACTTTTCGTCCTCTGTCTTTTCAATATCCCTGGTGTTGCGTACGCAGCATTGATCAATATCAATACGGCTGATGCTACGCTTCTGGATACGCTGCCGGGAATCGGTCCCGCTAAGGCCACGGCAATCGTTGACTATCGAACAGCAAATGGACCCTTTGCCAAAATTGAAGATATACAAAAAGTAAGTGGCATCGGGGCGAGCACGTACACGCAACTGTCCTCACTTATCACCGTTGGGGACGTGCCTGCAACCACGACACCGACTAGTGCGCCACCAGCTACAACGACGCCGAAAATCACGCCCGCGGTCGGTGGTTCGGTGTCCAATCGTCCACCGGCACCTTTGGTCCTGCAAGTAGAAATCATAGCCGATACTCATACGTATCCGCACGTTCCACTCGAGCTAACGTTGTGGACGCGAACACCCAAAGGGGATGATGATACATACGCAAGCTATACCTGGGGGTTTGGTGACGGCTCAGAGGCATCTGGAAAAACGGTACACAAGTCATTTGAATTTCCTGGTACGTACCTTGTAACGGCGTTTGCACGTCATGGCGACACTGTTGGCCGCGGGCAGCTGCTTATAACGGTGGCTTATGCGTCCGTGCACCTCACCGCGGCGACCGCTGACGGGGTCACCATTCAGAATGATTCAAATGATACGCTCGATATTTCTGACTGGGTATTGCGGACCGCGGATAACGCTTCATTTCGAATGCCACCGGGCACCATCATTGCAGGACAAGCAAGCATTCTTGTGCCTACGGCAATCACGCGACTGTTCGTGACGGGGCAGGCAGTTCTGTTGTATCCCGCTGGCGGAATCGCGGCTTCATTTCCGAGCAGAATGAACAATGTGCAACCTGCTGCGGCAGAGGTCAGTTCTCCTAAGGAGCAGACCATTGATTCTGCGGCCATTACTTCGGTTAACAGAGTTTCTCATGCAGTTGAACCCGTAGCAGCCCCGGCAGGCACGACCATAGTCGTGCCTGCCGGGGCGTCTACGACCGAGCCTACACAAAAAGTAAAAAGCGATAGTATGTTTACGTCGCCCTGGACCCTCGGCTTTCTTGGTGTCCTTACGATGGCCGGCGCTGCTCTCTTAATTCTGTAATGCTATGATGCGCGTGCTTATTTTTTCACTCGAATATTTCCCGCGGGTAGGCGGGGCAGAGATAGCCATTAAAGAACTTACGGATCGTCTTTCTGATGAGTTTGTGTTTGACATGGTCACGTGGGGTGCGGGACCCGCTGAAGAGCGGGTTGGCGTTGTTTCCGTATATCGCATTACTGGCGCCAAATGGTTATATCCGGTACGCGCATTCAGGAAAGCTTCATCGCTGCATAAGGCGCATCCATTTGATCTTACGTGGAGCATGATGGCGGCGTACGCGGGTTTTGCGGGCTTACTCTTCAAGTTGCGGCGCCCGCAAGTGCCATGGCTGCTTTCATTACAGGAGGGTGATCCGATTTCTCACATTAAACGCCGCACGCGATTTGTGTACCCGCTCTTTCGCATGATATTCAGACGTGCCGACGTCGTGCAAGCGATTTCGACGTATCTTGCGGACTTTGGGAAATCGATGGGTCATGCAGGGTATATAGAGGTGGTACCCAATGGTGTGGACACGCGCCGGTTCTCATGGCGAGCACGCTTCATTAATCCTGATCATGTCGTGCTCGTAACGGCCTCCCGCCTTGTGTACAAAAATGGCGTCGATATAGTGATTCGGGCGCTACCGCTCTTACCAGCGTCAGTTATTTTTCGTGTGTATGGTGAAGGACCGCTCGAAGGCGAACTTCGCGAACTCGCGAAGGCTCTGGGTGTTGCAGAACGCGTAGCATTCAAGGGGTTCGTGTCGCATGATGAATTGCCGCGCTTACTTTCCGAAGCTGACATTTTCGTGCGCCCCTCGCGTTCAGAAGGAATGGGAAACTCTTTTATAGAGGCGATGGCAGCAGGTTTGCCAGTCATCGCAACGCAGCAGGGAGGGATTGCCGATTTTCTATTTGACGAGAATCGAAATCAGAGCGTGCCACCGACTGGGTTTGCAGTAGACCCAGACAGTCCTGCGCAGATAGCGCAACAAGTGCGGCGCGCCATTACTCAATCTGAGGCAACAGGGCAGGTGGTAAAAAATGCGAGGGCTCTGGTTATGGAAAAGTATGACTGGGACCATGTGGCACGGCTCATGCGCGGCGTCCTTGAAAGGACGGCCAAACGGGCTAGGATGGGCGTATGAAGCTCGTTATTGCGACGCCCCTCTATCCGCCCGAAATAGGCGGCCCTGCAACCTACGCATACATCCTCGAGGAAAACCTGCCAGAACGTGGTTTTTTGGTCTCGGCTGTGCCTTTCAGTGCGGTGCGCCATCTTCCTAAGGTGGTGCGCCACATAGCGTATGGCTATCGCCTCTGGCGTGCTGCGCGCAAGCATGATCTGGTGCTTGCTCTTGATCCGGTTTCAGTTGGCCTGCCAGCGCTGGCTGCCAGTCGACTTGCAGGAAAGCCGCTCGTTCTCAAGATCGTTGGCGATTACGCATGGGAGCAGGGAACGCAGCGCTTCGGTGTAACGGCATCACTCGACGATTTTGTGGTAACGAAAAAAATTCCGTGGCGCGTGCAAATGCTGCACCGTACGCAAACCTTTGTCGCACGTCGTGCGCGACGCATCATTGTGCCAAGTGCATACCTAAAAAATATCATCGTGCACTGGGGCATACCTAGAGAGACAATCGAGGTTATTTTCAATGCTGTGCCGCCGGAAACCATCGGCAGCGCGCCGAGTGCTGTTCGTGCGCTTATGCGGCCGCTTGTGTTGACCGCTGGGCGTCTTGTGCCGTGGAAGCATGTCGATGATATTATTCGCGCCGTCGCAGCGGTGCCCGGACGTTCGCTTGTAATCGTGGGTGACGGCCCGGAGCGCAAGAGGCTCGAGCAGCTTGCGAGCGACGAGATGCCTGGTCGATTTCTGTTTACCGGTACGCTCTCGCACAAAGACTTGCTCGCTACGATGAAAGAAGCTGACGTGTTCGTATTAAATTCCTCATATGAAGGACTCTCGCATGTGCTCGTGGAGGCGTCTATGCTTCATGTGCCGATTATTGCGACTACCGCGGGAGGAAATCCTGAGGTTGTGCAGGATGGGGTGAACGGAAAGCTCATCCCGCCGAACGACCGTGCAGCACTCATTGATGCCCTCGTGTCCCCTCAACCTCTACGTGGCGGCGAAAGAGAGGAGTTCACGGTGGAAACGATGTTGTCCAAAACGGCCACGCTTCTGCAACAGATATGAAGGTCCTTATGATTAGCGGTGACGAGCACGTACTCTCGGAAGGGAGC
>OMJE01000009.1 GCA_900299275.1 bacterium
AGCGCCGAAACCGCGAATACGCCAATTAAAATTCCTTGAAAGAGTGATATTTTCATACCTTATGTGGTAGTGCGGCTAAAAATGATGCCATAGTGATGCGGACCTGCGCTAAAGGACTTTTCTTTTTTAAAGCCCGCATCTTCGAAAATCTGCAGTGCCTGTGATTCGCTTACCACGATTTCGTGGTGAGGACCCATACCACCGTGACTGTGCGTCCAATCTATGACGAGGAGCTTGCCTTCCGGCTTCAGTACACGCTTGATTTCGTCAGTTAGGCCAGCTCGATTTTCAACTTGAAAAAGCGTATTTGCGAGAATAACAGCGTCCATGCTTGCATCACGAAGCTTTGTGCCTCCCTTCCGCTCGATGTCGCCCCACACCACATCAATAATGTGATGATGACCCTGATGTGTGTTCTGTCGCGCGTGCTTAAGTACTTCTTCCTGCACATCAACGGCATAGACTTTTCCTCCGCTACCCACTATAGCGGCGGCAGCCTTGGCATAATGCCCTGAGCCGCTGCCAAAATCGGCCACTTTCATGCCCTCGCGCAATCCAAACTGCAAAATGTTCTGTCGGGGATCGCTAAACGCAACATCCATACAGGTATAGCGTAGCATACGCAGGTACCATATCTGCCGAACAATCAACACAGGAAAAAGACCGCGGTGGAATACCACCGCGGTCTTTGAAAGGTCACGCTCGGACCTGAGCGTGCGACGTGGGAAAAAAAGATAGTTGCGATCGTTTGATTCGCTTCTGCTCGTCGCGGGCGCGCATCGCCGCTTCGAACGCCTCCTCTTCGGTGGCGCCTTCGCCATAGGCGTCCATCGTTCGACCGATCGGACGCTCATCGAGCGTCCGACTGCCGAAGCAAGGAACGCGCACGACATACGGAGATGCTCGTTTCGGATTGTGCTCCGTCACATAGACACTGTCTTTCATCAATTCACGCGTAACCACGCTAACCTCCTTGATTGGAACTGATCTCGATGTATTGTACGTGCAGCCTGCCGCGCCTACAATGTGGATTTCGCTAGAGCGCCACGATGGAGGCAATAGAATCGCCTTCGTAGAGGCGCATCACGCGCACACCCTGTGTTGCGCGGGACAGTGTTGGGATCTCGTCTACCTTGGTGCGGATCACCTGGCCTTTTTTGGAGATAACGACGAGCTCATCGCTCTCTTCTTCACCACTCACCACGACCTTGGCGCCAATGATCTCGCCGGTCTTGCTTGTGACCTCGGCCGTCTTGATACCCGAGCCACCGCGACCCTGTACTTTGTACTCATCCATTTCGGTGCGCTTGCCGTAGCCCTTGCTCATCACCACAAGGAGCGAGGCCTTCTTCGCGATCGCAACGGGAATAACTTCAGCAGAGACCACGGCATCCCCTTTCTTCACGCTCATACCGCGTACACCGCCCGCCGTACGTCCCATTTCGCGCACTTCTTCAACATCAAAGCGAATCGACTGTCCCTTTGAGGTTACGAGAGATGCCGTGTCGCCAGTCTGCGCAAGATTAGCGGAAATAAGGCGATCACCCTTTTGTAGATTAATCGCAATGATGCCAGAGCGGCGCACATCGGCAAAGGCCTTTGCGGCAACGCGCTTAGCCACACCCTGTTCCGTCACAAAGAGCACGGACGAGGCATCGAGAGCGGCGCCCTTTGGTACTGGCAAAATTGACGTCACCTTCTCCTCTGCTGCGAGCGAGAGGAAGTTCATGATGCTCTTGCCCTTCGTAGCGCGTTTGCCTTCTGGGATCTCGTACATCTTCAGCTGATAGGCTTTACCAAAATCAGTGAAGAATAGAAGGTCGTCATGCGTATTGGTGACGAGGAAGTGCGTCACCACATCTTCTTCCTTTGTGGCAATATCTACGACACCCACACCACCGCGCTTCTGACTCTTGTATTCATTAGGGTTCGTGCGCTTCACGTAGCCCCCTTGGGTAAGCAAGAGCATGCTCTCCTCATCTGGCACAAGGTCCTCAATGCTTATGTTCTGCACACCACCTTTCATGATGCGTGTGCGGCGATCGTCAGCATATTTTTTCGCAAGCTCCTCGAGCTCGGCACGAACCACGGCGAGGATTTTCTTTGCCGATGAGAGAATATCTTTCAATTTTTTAATAAGTGCCTGCACCTCCGTGAGCTCATCTTCGAGCTTCTTGCGCTCGAGACCGGCTAGCTTCGAGAGACGCATTTCGAGAATGGCCGCGGCCTGAATGGGGCTGAAGCCGAATTTCTTCTGGAGTGCTGCAGACGCTGTAGGAATGTCTGGAGACTTTTTAATAATGGCAATCACTTCGTCGATGTGATCGAGGGCCTTCGAGAGACCAAGCAGGATGTGCTCGCGCGCCTCTGCCTGACGCAGGTCGAATTCAGTGCGGCGACGCACCACAATCTGGCGATGCTGTATGAAATGATTGAGCATTCCCTGAAGGGAAAGTGTTTCGGGGACGCCATCTACCAGAGCGAGCATATTGTAGTGGAACGTACTCTCAAGTTCCGTGTGCTTGTAGAGCGCATTCAACACTGCCTGCGGATGCGCCGTACCCTTCAGCTCGACAACAATACGAATGTCTGACGTCGATTCATCGCGCAAATCACGAATACCTTCAACCTTCTTGTCCTGCACCAGCTCTGCAATGCGCGAAATGAGCTCGCTCTTATTGACGCGATACGGGATCGAAGAGATGACAATACGGCTGTCTTTTTTGCCATCGTCAATGATTTCCGCCTCGCCGCGTACGACCACTGGGCCGCGACCCGTGCTGTAGGCATGACGAATGTCGGCTTGATTGAATGCAACGCCGCCAAGTGGGAAATCGGGACCTTTCACAAATTCCAAAAGATCCTCCGTCGTTGCTTCCGGATTTTCGATGAGGTGCACGGTCGCATCCACGACCTCGCGCAAATTGTGCGGCGGCACACTCGTGGCCATACCCACGGCAATACCAAGCGTGCCATTCAAAAGGAGATTGGGTAACGCTGCTGGCAAGACGCTCGGCTCCTCGCGCGTCGCGTCATAGTTTGGTGCCCATGCCACCGTCTCTTTCTCGAGATCGGCCAGCATCGACTCTGAAATACGCGAAAGTTTTGCCTCGGTATAACGCATTGCGGCCGGTGAGTCGCCGTCGATAGAGCCGAAGTTACCTTGACCAAGTACCAGCGGGTAGCGATAGCCGAAATCTTGCGCCATCTTGGCCATTGAGTCGTACACAGCAGCATCGCCGTGCGGGTGATATTTACCGAGCACTTCGCCCACCACCGTGGCGCTCTTGCGAAACTTTGCGCCTGGGATGAGGCCCATATCCTTCATGGCGTACAAAATACGTCGATGCACCGGCTTCAATCCGTCACGCACATCCGGCAGCGCACGGCCCGTAATGACGGTCATTGCGTAGTCGATGTACGACTGGCGCATTTCTGCGACGATCGGCTGTGCAATAACATTCGCCGCCACAGGCGCTTCTCCACTCTTCTCTGGTTGTTCTTTACTACGGGCCATAAATGCTCACTAAAATGGAATGATGGTTTGATCCTCGGTTTTTGTCGGGCTTGAGGTTGCCACGATGTTCACTATCTGTACGCGCGCCGGACCCTCTGATTTTTGATCAAGAGCGGCTGCTGCGCCGGCCACATTTTGACTACGAGTCTCATTGACCGTCTCAGCAGTTTCGGTGGCTCCCACACTTTGCGCAAACGTAGTGCCCTTTATCGCAAAGGCATTATGCGAGAGCGATACGCCAAGCCAAAGCATGCCAACAAGGCCAGCGCATGTAGCGGAAATAGCTACCGCAACTCGGTGCCGAACATGATGTGGCTTCCCCTTGGTGCGCTCGATAGCATTAAATAGGAATTGCATAGCGGTGTTAGTGAGATGATACGACCAGTATACTGCCTTCTTTGCCCGCCAGGTCTTTTTTCTTCAGCGTGAGCTTATCGGTACGTTCAGCACGGTTGCCGCCCTCCTTGATAAAAGCTTCGAGGGCGCGCGGCTCACCCATGCCTTCAAAGTGCATCGGGATTATGATTTTTGCTTCGAGCGCCACTGCCAGTTCATGGGCCGCGGCTGGCGTAAGCACCCCCTCACCACCGATAGGGACAAAGAGCACATCGATCTCGTCAATGTTCTCGCGTGCCTCTCGCGGAAGCTCGGCATCAGAGAGTGCGCCCAGATGCACGAGCGTCATATCTTCAAGATTGACATTATATATAGTGTTTATGGCACTTTCCTCCCCCTTCTTAAGACCATAGGTACTCTTTGAGAGGAAGCCTTGGATCGTCACGCCCTGTCGCTCGTATTCACCGGGGCCAGTGATGGCAAAAGGCACCGTGTCGCCATAGGTGACCTCAGCAACTCCATTCATATCGGGATGATTGCGCGATACGAGAGCAATATCAGACCCAAAACGAACCGACGGCAAAGTCCCATTTTTAGCGACGGGATCGAAGGCAATCGTTAGATCGCCGAGGGTTACTTTGAAGCATTGCCCGCCGTGATGCGTGATAACCATTGGCTATATTGTAGCATAAAAGTTGTACATTTTCAGCTACAAATAACCCCTCCATAACCTGGCGATCTCGGAACATCTCTGCTATAGTACAAGGGTTGCGTGCAGGCAGTAGTTGGGGCATAACCCTCCTGAGCGAAAGCTCCGGACACCCTCGACCAAAACCCGCACTGCTATATATATGACTGACGAGAAAAAGGCGGCCAAGGCTGCCCCACTTCCGACCGTTCACGTGAGCGACGATCACCCGATGCGGGGACTCGTTGATGCTATTGCTACCCCGCCGCGCGGAGGCGACCTCGTTGAGGGTTCCATTATTGCGATCACCCGCGGCCGTGTGTACGTAGATCTCCCACCTTTTGGTACGGGCATGATCTATGGACGTGAGTACCTAAACGCCGCTGACGTGCTCCGCAAGGCAAATCAGGGCGACATCATTACCGCAAAGGTCATCGAACCGGCTGGTCGTGATGGCTACATTGAGCTCTCCTTGAAGGAGGCCCGCCAGGCTGCAATCTGGGGTGAAGCCGAGAAGGCCATCCTCTCGCAGGCCGTGTACACACTCGCAGTTGAGGAGGCAAACAAGGGCGGACTCATTCTTACATGGCAAGGCATTCAGGGCTTCTTGCCTGCGTCACAGCTTTCTAAGGAGCACTACCCGCGCGTTCCAGAAGGCGACAAAGACAAGATCCTTGGCGAGCTTATGCGCCTTGTGGGCAAGCCGCTGTCGGTGCGTATTATTACTGCCGATGCTAAGGATGGCAAACTCATCTTCTCTGAACGCACTGAAGGCGAAACCGAGGAGAAGGCAACCCTCATTGATAAATACCAGGTGGGCGATGTGGTGAACGGCGAAGTCACGGGCGTTGTTGATTTCGGCATCTTCGTAAAGCTTGAGTCTGGTCTCGAAGGACTCGTGCACATCAGCGAAATCGACTGGGGCCTCGTCGAAGATCCTCGCGCGCTCTACAAGGTTGGCGACAAGGTGCAAGTGAAGGTCATCGAAATTAAAGATGGAAAGATCTCCCTCTCCATTAAGGAACTTCGTGAGAATCCTTGGAAGACTGCCGGCGAGCGTTACAAGAAAGACATGGAAGTGCCAGGCGTCATCATCAAGTACAACAAGCATGGTGCCCTCGCCTCTATTGAGGAAGGTGTCGCGGGCTTGGTACACGTGAGCGAGTTTACCTCTCCGCAGCAGCTGCGCGAAACACTCGAACTCGGAAAGACGTACCCATTCACCATTACACTCTTCGATCCGAAGGAACAGCGCATGACGCTGACCTACAAAGGAAAGAAATAATTCTTTCTGTCACAAAGAGAAAGAGCGGCGCGATGAATACTCGCGCCGCTCTTTTTTTTGCTGTCAGGCCTGTTCGTACGCATCCACCGCGGCAATGCGTTGCTTGAGCGCCTTCACCGCCTCGGCATTGCTACGATCGGCACCCTGTGCGCTCACAAGCGCTTCACGCATAAGAGCAAGCAGCTCTCGACGATAGGTCTTGTTCACTGGAATGAGGAAGTTCCCTTCCCGCCATTCTTTCGCAAAGAAATGATTCACGTATCTAATGCCTCCTGCGGTTGTAGTGTCTTACCGTTCTAGACTATACGCGAGCCGAATCGGCTGTTCAAGCGCTACCCCAAGAACATTTTTATTTTCTTCCAGAATCTCGGTTCAGTGAAATTCTCAATGCCCATATGACCTCCCGTGCGCGCCTTCACGAATGTGGCTCCCGTTTTCATCGCGAAGTTCTCTGCTGGCGCAAATGGCACCACGTTGTCATCTTCTGCATGGATGATGATGAGTTTCTTTCCGGTAACGGTCTCCGCTTCGCGGATCGGAGAGTAGAAATTACCTTTACTCAATTTTTTCCACATATCTTTCTTGCCGCGATACGCCTGGCCAAATGCAATGGGCACAAAGCGCGCCAGTTGGTCGATCGGTTCAACCGTCTTTTCTTGCATTGTCCAATCAATGACCGGCGACATCGCTGCCACTTTCACCGCGCGAGCATCGCGTGAGGCAAGAATCACTGCCGGACCGCCAAAGGAGCCACCGAGCAGATAAAATTTCGGCTTTGCGATGGTCACCACATTACCACTCCACAAGTCCGTAAAGCCCGCCTCAACGCCATTCATGATGTCGATCACATCTTCATGCGGCGACTTCTTTAAAAATTCTCCGTCGCTTTCCCACGTGCCGCGGTAGCGCGGAATAATGACCCAGTATCCCTGCTTCGTAAAAAACTGCATCAAGTCGGCGCGTCGACCCGGATAACTCGGCATTCCCGAACACAAAATGATGACCTTACTCGACTTTTTTTCTGGCGCCAGATATTCGGCGACGATGTCGCTCGCAAATCGTGTGCGACCAATGGTGACTTTCCGTTTCATACTAGCGTGTGTTGGCAAACATCGTTGCGACTTCAACACCGTCGCTTATAAAAAGCAGCGCCGCCTCGGCACTCTTCTTCATTACTTTTTTGAGTATGGCGTCTTCAGCTGGTTTAAATTTGCCGATTACATGCTTGATGACCTTTTCTTCGCCGGATACTTTTTTGGCTTGATTCTTCTTTCCCGTCGCACTGATGCCGATGCGCAAACGTGCGAAGTCTTTCGTCTTAATCGCGCGCATGATGCTTTCGACACCTTTATGACCGCCACTCCCGCGACCCACGACCATTTTTGTCACACCGAGTGGAAGATCCAGATCATCATGTACTACGAGCAGTGTTTGTGCGGCTTTTACTGACTTTACAAATGGCAGCACGGCCTTGCCAGAAAGATTCATCATGGTCTCCGGCAATACGAGGGTCACTTTTTCTTTTCCGAGCACGCCTTCAGCAACGAGTGCATTTGCTTTTTTATTAAAAACAAAATCGTTGGCGTCTATGTTTTCCCGCAATCGCTCCACCAGCATGCGTCCTGCGTTATGTCGTGTCTTTTCATACTCCTTTCCGGGATTTCCGAGGCCTACAATCACGTACGTCATGCGCCCATGCTAGCACAAAGTGCACCGTGCAGCGCAAAAACTTGCGCGCACTTTTTCGCCAGGTACAATGTGCACTATGTCTGATACATGGAAAGGTCTTTTACGCGATCTTTTCTCGCTCATTCTCCTCATTGTGCTCGTAGTGATTCCGATTCGACTCTTTATTGTTTCTCCGTTTATTGTTGACGGCGCCTCGATGTTTCCGACGTTCAAAAATCTCGATTATCTCGTCATTGATGAGCTTGTGTACCGTTTTTCTTCGCCTGCGCGCGGCGACGTGATTGTATTTCGCTATCCCAATAATCCCTCCACGTTTTACATTAAGCGCATCATTGGACTCCCTGGCGAGACCGTACTGATTTCCCGCGGAAAAGTGAGCATTACGACGCCTCGCGGAGACACACTCGCCTTGAACGAGCCCTACATCGTGAACGAAGACGTGACCTACACCAACACCCGCACGCTTGCGAACGATGAATATTTTGTCATGGGCGATAACCGGCCTAACAGTTCGGATTCTCGTATGTGGGGACCGCTGCCGGCCCGCAACATCATTGGCCGCGTCGATTTGCGTGTGCTTCCGGTGTCTCAGGGCGGTTTCTTTCCGGGTAGCACCTCGTATTCATTTGCCACAACCACCGCAGCTCCATGATGCATCGGCAGATCCCGGCAGAAGAAATGGTAACGAAGGCGCGCACGATCGGTCAGTATTATGGATTTAGACCGCTTGCCGAACTCATGGCAAAAAATCGCGGCCTCCCAAAGGCCGCTGCACTGGAGACGGACCCCACGGCAGATCTCTCGCTTGATCCGGTCGCAGAGACGGTCGCCACTTTTTTGCGCCAGTGCAGGACGCATAGCATCGGCATGGAGCCAAAGCGACCGCTCTTTGTGTGGCACACGAGTGCCGCCTACGGACGCCCGACGCCAAAAAAATGCACCATACAATTCCATGCGCTTGGCGCCGATCGCGCCCTCGCCGAAGCGCTGGTCATACGCACTCTCCTCACCCTTGTACGCGACGTGTACCGAACAGAGCCCGTGATCCGTATTAATTCGATGGGTGATAAGGAGACACGCGCTCGCTATGCAAAAGAGCTCGCAAACTTTTTCAAAAAACGTTCTTCCTCACTGTCTGAAACATGCCTTGCGAGCGCAAAACACGATACGCTAACTGCCGCGGAGATAGCAATAGCTGAATCATGCGCAGACGATCTGCCGGCGCCGCTCGAGCACCTGTCTGACGCAAGCCGAAAACGCTTCGAGGATCTGCTTGAATACCTAGAAATGACGGGTACGCCCTATGAGCTTTCAAAAAACCTCATCAGTCGTGGCGGCATCTGGAGCGAAACATGTTTTGAAATCGTCGCACGCGGTGAGCGCGTCGCCTGGGGTTCGCGCTACAACGATCTGGCCCGCCGCTTCTTCCCTTCGAGCTCTTTTTCCGGCTTTGGCGGCGTCATTTCCACCAGCGGCGCAGGCGAAGTGCTCAAAACACCAAATGCTTCGAAACCGCGCTTCATCTTTATTCATATTGGCGACGAAGCGAAGCGCCATTCCATACAGCTCGCCGAGGAGTTTCGTCGAGCACGTCTTCCTCTACTACAGCACATTGGCGTCGAGTCGTTGACCGAGCAAATGCACCTGGCTGAAGAGACCAGTACCCCCTACCTGCTCATCATGGGACGTCGTGAGGCACTCGAGAATTCAGCCATCCTACGAAATCGCCAAACCCATCAGGAGACCATCCTGCCCCTCAGCGGAATCGCGGAACGATTGAAGACATTTGCCTAGCATACGGCGGCCGAGGTGGACAACCGGCAGCTAGTTATGGTACATTCCATCATTATGACAGCAGGAACCCGAGTAGAAGTCTGGCGCGGCAAGAACGAGAGTTCATCGGCGCTTATTCGCCGTTTTACACGCCGTGCCCAGGACCTCGCCCTGGTTCGTGAAGTACGCGACCGCCGCTACTGGGCCCGCACCCGTTCAAAGAACGTGATGCATAAGCGCGCCCTCATTTCTAAGACACGCCGCGAGGCGTACAACGAGCTCGTAAAGCTCGGCAAGATTGATCCGGCCGCAAAGCTCACCCGCAAGGGAGCCAAGCACTAAGAGATGGCCTCCGTCTCCATACAAAACTTCACGCGGCACCGTGTGCCGCGTTTTGCGTATGAGGACATCGCCGAGTCCCGCTTGCGGGGTTGGGATATTTCCCTCGTCTTCGCGGGTCGCACCCGCGCACAAAGCCTGAATCGAAGTCTACGCGAGAAGAATTATGTGCCGAACGTCTTGTCCTATGTGGTCGGCAAAAAAAGCGGCGAGATCATCATTTGTCCCGATGTGGCAAAACGGCAGGCCCCAAAATTCGGCCTCGACGAGTCGCATTTTATACTCTATCTCTTTATCCACGGAATACTCCATTTGGAAGGGAGGGCTCATGGGGTTACGATGGAAAAATGGGAACAAAGAATATTCGCTACCTACGCGAAGCGCGAAGCGTCGAAACTCATTAATGACACGACGCATCGCAACCGGCATCGACATCGGAACGCACCAGGTCAAACTGGTCGTACTCGAAGAGTTCCTCGATAAGAAAGGCGTACTATCGCGCAAGATACTCGGCACGGGCATTGCCGAGACAAAAGGCGTACGCCATGGCTATGTCGTAAATAAGGAGGAAGTAGCGCACAGCATCCGTGAAGCAAAGCACCAGGCTGAAGCAACGGCTCACGTCCCCATTACGAGCGCTTTCTTGGCAGTTGGCGGTATTTCGCTCGATGAAGCGCGTGCCACCGGCAACGCGATTATTTCGCGCGCAGATCAGGAAGTGACGCAGCTTGATGTAGACAAGGCCATCGCAACGGCAAAGGAAGCTGCTGCGCCGGCATTTCTGAACCGTCGCGTGCTTCATACCATACCGCTTGAGTTCCGTATTGATGGCAGCAAGGTGCTTGGCGATCCTGTGCACATGAAAGGCGTGCGCCTTGAGGTGGATTGTCTTTTCATTACCTGCTTGACGCAGCATGACGACGCCCTAGCCGCCGCGGTGGAAGCCGCTGACATTGAGGTGATCGACCAAATGGCAGCGCCACTGGCGAGTGCGAGCATTTTGCTCGACGGTGAGCAGCGCATGAAGGGCTGTGTGCTCGCGAACATAGGCGCGGAGACCATATCGATAGTCGTCTATGACGAAGGGCTCCCTATTTCAATAAAAGTCTTCCCTATGGGCTCAAGCCACATCACAGAAGACATCGCGCTCGGCTTCCGCATATCTCTCGAAGAAGCCGAGCGCGTAAAGTTGCAGCGACTCACGGGCCAGATGTACCCACGTAAAAAAGTTGACGATCTCATTGCGACACGACTGCTCGCAATGTTTACGCTCGTCGAAAAACATTTAAAATCGCTCGCGCGTCACCATCACTTGCCCGCGGGCATCATCATTTCGGGTGGCGGATCTGGCATTGGTTCCATTTCGGACATCGCTAAAGATTCACTTAAATTGCCGGCGCGTCTCGCGGAATTCCGGATCTCGCCCGATGCGAAAATGCGTGACGCTACCTGGGCTGTAGCTTATGGACTTGCGCGCTGGGGTCTCACGGGTGAAACAAATGCGCCAAAAAAGAGTGTGTTTATGCAGCTAACCAAGTTTTTTAAACAGTTCTTACCGTAACTGCGACGCGTACTACGCCTGCGTCGTCTCCACTCACGTCACGCACGCTTACGACTGCATTTGGGCCGCTCAAGAGCGCACAAATCGCGAAGCGTATTTCTTGCTTGTCAATATTTGCATACGGGCGCGTTCTGTTATGATGGCTGGGAATAAGCCCTATGTCCAAGCGCGTTGAACCTGAGATCGAAACATTTGCCCGTATCCGCGTTGTAGGTGTCGGCGGTTCCGGAAAAAATGCCGTGAATCACATGATCTCGTCAAAAGTCCGCGGTGTGGAATTCATTTCAGTAAACTCAGACGCGCAGGATCTTCACAAATCCCTTGCCAAGCGCAAGATCCACATCGGCAAGAATCTCACGCGCGGTCTCGGTACTGGCATGAATCCAGAGCTCGGACGACGCGCAGCTGAAGAAACGCGTCAGGAGCTCCAGGAAGCACTTTCCGGCGCCGATATGGTCTTCATCACCTGCGGTATGGGTGGCGGCACCGGTACAGGCGCCTCGTCCGTGGTTGCGAAAATCGCCAAAGAGATAGGCGCACTGGTCATCGCTATCGTCACGAAACCATTTGGTTTTGAGGGCACGCAGCGACGCGATATTGCTGAGCGCGGTCTGGCAGATCTAAAGCGGGAGGTAGATGCCTTCATCGTCATTCCAAACGATAAGCTTCTGGGCATCATCGATGGGAAGGTCTCAGCGAAAAGCGCATTCGCCATGTGCGATGAAATATTGCGCCAAGCTGTAGAGGGGGTCTCCGACATCATCACCACCTCCGGCGATATCAACACTGACTTCAATGACATCAAAGCCATCATGGAAGGTGCTGGTCCTGCTCTCATGGGCATTGGTGTAGCAGACGGTGATGATCGAGCGCGCGAGGCGGCCCAGAAAGCAATCAATTCCCCGCTGCTCGATGTATCGATTGGCGGCGCAAAGGGTGTGCTCTTCGTGGTAGCCGGCGCTGAAGATCTGGGACTTCTTGAAGTCCAAGAGGCTGCAAAAATCATTAACGAGTCAGTCGATACCGATGCAAAGGTGATTTTCGGTATCATGAAGGATGAGAAGTTGAAGAAAGGCCAGGTACGCATCATCGTTATTGCAACCGGTTTTCCCGAAAGCGAAGCTCACAGCACGAGTCATGTGGGCCCTGAGCGTTCACTATTCACCATGGCGCCCGAGCCGCGAGAGGAAGCACGAGGACGTATTTTTCATGAGATCCTGAAGCGCGACGAAAAGCCGCATGTCGTCGTGCCAGAACCTGAAGCAGCACCTGAGCAGCCCGAGCCAAAACCGAAAACAGAGGCAAAAAAGGACGTTGCCCCCGTTGAAAAGGAACTTCCCATCGTGACGGCCGTACCCCGCAAGCCGCAGCAGACCGTTGAAGCGCCTGTCGTGACACCAGAAGACGACGGCGAGTGGGGCGCAATTCCCGCCTTCCTCCGACGGCATAAAAAGTAGAGACACGTGCGGTGGCGACTTTTTCACGTGGCTCTTTCGGAGCCACGTTTGCTATACTCTACGCATGCACGATCTTATCATCATTGGCGGCGGACCTGCGGGCGTGGCCGCCGCAATTTACGCAGCACGTAAACGATTGAAAACAATACTTATTACGGAGGAGCTTGGTGGCCAGTCGGTCGTATCCGAGAGCATCGAAAATTGGATTGGCACACCAAAAATCAGCGGTGCCGATCTTGCCAAGTCGTTTAAAGATCATTTGGATGCTGTACGAGACGACACGGTCCAGCTCGCCATGCCAGAACGTGCGGAGAGCATTGAAAAGATTGACCGCGGCTGGCGCGTGCGTAGCACCACGGGATCCGAATATGAGGCGCACGCGCTGCTCATTGCCTCGGGAGCCCGCCGTCGCAAGCTTGAAGCGACTGGTGCTGAGAAATTTGAAAATAAGGGAATTTCGTATTGCGCTTCATGCGATGGTCCTATGTTTGCCGGTCAGGATGTGGTTGTGGTGGGCGGAGGAAATGCCGGTTTTGAAACGGCGGCGCAGTTGCTCGCCTATGCAAAGTCCGTTACGCTCATACACCGCCACAAAGAACTTAAGGCAGATGCGGTCACCGTAGAGCGCGTCACGGCCCAACCGCACATGCACGTCATTTTGCATGCGGAGCCGACAGAAGTCTTCGGTGAAAAGTTTGTCGCCGGTCTCAATTATAGAGACAAGGATACGGGAGAAATTCACACATTGAATGCCACCGGCATCTTTGTAGAGGCGGGTGTACTGCCCAACACAGACTACGCTCGTGGTCTTGTAGACTTTGACGAAGTAAATCGCATCAAGGTGGACGCACGCAATCAACGAACGAGCTTTGAAGGTATTTGGGCTGCGGGCGACTGTACTGACGAGCTCTACCATCAAAACAACATCGCAGCCGGTGAAGGTGTGAAGGCGCTCGAAGACATTTATCTTTGGATCAAGCGGCAATAAAAGAAACATCCCGTGTCTACGTTTCCGTAGACACGGGATGAGTGTTAGCGTGTAGAAACAGACGATTGAGGCTCAAGAGCCATCTCACTGAGCCCGAGTGACTTGCACGCATGCATGATGGTGGACACATGGTCGCGCGAGCCTGACAACTTCTCGTTCCATTCGAGCTTCAGATACCACGGCCGCAACGGCCGCTGCTTTGTATCCGCAGGATCGGCACGCAGCTGGCACCGTGCGGTGTAGTCGCACGCAGGTCCATAGGAATCTCGAAAAAAATCAAGGTTCCCGCGATACCCCAGCTCGAGATAGCCGATCGTCACCATCTTCGCACGGACAAAGGCCGCACAGTCTTTCCCGTAAGCCCCCGAGGATTGCAGTGACACGAACGCGGGGCGTTTGCCCTGCACAAATCCCGCAAGATCAATGGTCGGATCTATGTCATGCCGTTCAGATTGCTCACGAGCACGCAGGGCGTTGGTTCCGTCGCACTTAGCACCGAAAGCATAGCCCGTGTCGGCAAGCACCCGCCCATTATCGACGAGCATCTGGGGCGCATAGAGCATCCCCGTGACGCTATGCCACGTGCTTGGAATGGTCTCCACAACCTTATGTAACACCTGCGTGCCGGAGTACGATCCCACGGCACCGAGCTTATAGTACACAGTACCCATGTGTTGTTTCTCCTGGTATAGAACACTGTCTTGCACCACACTACCGCGGTTTGATGAATAATCAAGAACCCGAGCATCTACGAAAAACCCGCGCGACTGCTCTCGCAATCGCGCGGGGTGTTTTCAAGAACTGAGAACACGCTTACGTGACTCGTACTGAGCAGAATCTTCGTCCTCCTCATCCTCGCATTCCGGGCTCCAGGACACTTGCCATCCTGCGCGAAGGTAGAGCGTACCTTCGCACTCGGTCTCATTCAGAAACATGATCTTCACGGTGCTGTAGATACACATCTCGAGCAGGTGCATCTCGGTAGCAAGTCGATAGATCCGAATGAGTCGCATGCCATCAGGATCATCGGCAATGTCAAAATCACTCCCCATTGCAAGGAGCTCTTGCGTCTTTGCGTGTGCAAGCACCATGAGCTTTCGTACGTCTTTGGGAACGAGCCCAACAACGGTCTCTCCATCCTCTACGGGCTCAGCATGTGGCGCTGGCGGTTCCGCAGGGACTTCCATACGCTCTGCTTCGTCGAGCAGCGCGCGCATTACGTTACTCATACTGTACCTCTTTTGCCGCGGCCTTATAGCCGGTTTACATCTCTTTCCGCAGTGATAGTACCGCAAACACCATTGCCGCACAACACATGTGAAATATCCGCAATGTTGCTCTAACGGTCTGCACTGCGTTTTACTGCGGAGAGGGGGAGATTCGAACTCCCGATAGGGTTTCCCCTATGCCGGTTTTCGAAACCGGTGCCTTCAACCACTCAGCCACCTCTCCGTATTGAACCCCATTCTAGCACAAACTCAGCACATTTTCTCTGAACGCACGGGCCCTCAGTTTTGGGGCAAATACTTGCGCCATGGGACTTTTATAAAACCGTAGACGGCAACGATCGTGGCAACTTGCCCGAGAACTGCATACCCCGAAAAAAGTTGCGCCCAGCTCACTTCCCCGTAAAGGGAGCCGAGCGTCACACCTATATAGGTCCAAAAAGCATAGCTGGCCAGTCGCCCAACAAAGAACGGAATCAATATCATGCGTAGCGGCAATGCCGTGAGTCCATACGCAATAAAGACGTAGTTGGTCGGCATCGGTCCAAGCGCATAGAGGAAAAAGACCCAGCGTGCCACTGTGCCACGATGCTCCAGATAATCGTGCACAGCATCAATGTGGCTTTTTGTGGCTCGCGACAGGAAGCGATTACGCACGATGTGTTTCGAGGCAAGCGCTAGGATGCTTCGGCCAATCGAAGCAGCTACGGCACCTATAATCGGAAGGTACCAAGGATTTAAATTCGTAAGCGCCGCTATGAGCAAAAGTACCGTCCACGTCGTCGGTGCAAAAAACGGAATAGCATTGAGTAGTATGATGCCAAGAAAAGTGAGGAGATAGTACATACCATCACCCTAGCATTTCGCTCAAAAAATGGTACGCTACTATACACGGCTCGGTTTGCATCGAGCGCGATTGCAAAATGACTCCATCGTCTAACGGTGGGTCTCCGATTCCCACTCTTCGTATCCGGACGTCGGACGTGTACAATTCAAATGACCAATACGGCTCCATCGTCTAACGGCTAGGACAGCGCCCTTTCACGGCGTAAATCGGGGTTCGATTCCCCGTGGAGTCACAAAAAACACAAAGACCGCCCCATGGCGGTTTTTGTGTCTTCACTGATAATGAAAGCAGCGGGTTTTCAACCTTCAGTTTTTGCAAGCCTATCATCTGCTACACTCTACCCATACCCACTAATTGTGTTGTATGGCCCTTAAACTCTATCTCGTCTGCTTACTTATTCTGAGTGTAATCGACGGTCTATGGCTCGGTTTCTTCGCAAAAAAATTCTACGCGAGACAGCTCAGCGCACTCATGGCTCCTCGCGTGCGCTGGGGGGCCGCCGTTGCTTTTTATCTGCTCTATCCAGCCGGTCTTTTACTGTTCGTCCTGCAACCGGCGTTTTTCTTAGGCTCGTGGCAGTACGCGCTTTATCAAGGCATGTTCTTTGGTGTTGTCGCTTACGGCACCTATGATCTCACCAACCACGCAACGCTCCGTGGCTGGCCAACGATCATAACGATCGTCGACATTGCGTGGGGGGCCCTTGTGTCGGGCACGGCCGCCGCACTTACCGTATTTGTCGCGACCCACTGGCTATGACCGAAGGAAATCGTTCAAAAAGTACAGGTGTTGATCCGCGCCGCGTCACGGCACTCAACACAAAGCAACCCTCCGCGGGGCCGGTGCTGTATTGGATGAGCCGCGATCAGCGCATACAAGATAATTGGGCACTTCTGTATGCCCGTGAGCTCGCCCACAATAGCAAAGAACCATTCGCCATCGGCTTTGCACTCTCTCCCACATTTCTCGGTGCGTCAGCGCGGCAATACGATTTTATGCTGCGAGGACTTGAGGAAACTGCTTCCGAGGCACACAAGCTCAATATTCCCTTTTATCTTCTACGCGGTCTGCCCGATACGGAAATTCCGGCATTCGCAAAAAAGATTGGCGCCGGCGCCGTGGTCACTGACTTCAGTCCGCTCGCAATCGGACGTACGTGGCGCACCCACGTTGCTCGCGCTTTGCACTGTCCACTGTATGAAGTAGACGCACACAATATTGTCCCTTGCCGCGTAGCTTCAGAAAAGCGCGAATTTGGCGCTTACACTCTTCGCCCGAAAATCAAAAAAATGCTGCCGCACTTTCTAATAGAATTCCCGCGCGTGACAAAACAGAATGCAAAATGGACACACGAGGTGCCCCATATTGATTGGAACAAATTGCGAGAGAGCATACCCACTGACGCTGATGCACCGCCCGTATCCTGGCTCACATCCGGAGCAAAAGCCGCGCACCGCGTGCTCACGAGCTTTGTCACAAAGAATGGTATCGGCTATGACGAGCGCCGCAATAATCCGACTGAAACAGGTCAATCAAACCTCTCGCCTTACATTCACTTCGGTCAAATTGCAGCGCAGCGAATTGCACTTTCCGTAAGCGCGTCGGCGCTTCCGAAGAAAGACAAGGACGCCTACCTCGAAGAGCTCATCGTGCGCCGCGAGCTGTCAG
>OMJE01000010.1 GCA_900299275.1 bacterium
ACGCACGGAAACACGGCATCCACTGCGAAGGAATTCCTCCGCAGCGGAGCCACTAGAGAAAAGCCCTGGCACTATGCTGGGGCTTTCTTCTTGTGCACTTGAGTTGCCACAAAAAGGGAAGTACAGTTATGAAATGAATCTGTGTTCTCATAGCACGGATTCCGTATGATTGCGGGCCCATAGCTCATTTGGTAGAGCGCTTCCATGGCATGGAAGAGGTGAGGGGTTCGATTCCCCTTGGGTCCACCACAGAATGCTCGTTCGGATATCCTGCAAAATTTTTTGAACCCCAGATCCGATGGGTCATTCGTGTGCATGCACACTTTACAAAAAAATATTTTTTGAAGATATCGTATGTATTTGCTGGGCATTCATACGTTCATGCTTGCACTCCGCACCAGACCCCGTACAATGCATCTATTCACACACAAAAAATATCATGCCTGAATCACACGTCACGGTAGTATCACAAGAAAAGTTTGATGAGATGGTCAAAGAACTTGAACATCTCAAAACCGTGCGTCGCACGGAGATCGCACAAAGTCTCGAATACGCTCGTGCACTCGGCGATCTTTCTGAAAACGCTGAATATCAAGAAGCACGTGATCTACAGGCTGCTACCGAAGAACGCATTAAGCGACTTGAGGAAATGCTAAAGACGACGAAGATCATTACGGAGGGAAAGAAAAAAGATGAAGTAAGCTTTGGATCAAAAGTATCGATCAAGAAGGACGGCAGTTCTGATGCGCATGAATATACAATCGTTGGCAGCGAAGAGGCTGACATGCGCGTGAAAAAGCTCTCACACGTCTCGCCACTCGGCGCAGCACTGATGGGCAAGAAGAAGGGTGACACCTTCACCTTTGACACACCGGGTGGGAAGCAGACCTATACCATAGAGAAGGTATCGTGATACCATAAGCCCCATGCTTTGGGCTGACCGCATAGCCGATCAAATCCGCGACACTCGCAAACCGAAGAACGGTTCCACATTTCTTATTCGTGATGAAAAGACGCTCTCTGGGCGCGTGCATGTTGGCTCGATGCGCAGCGTTGCTGTGCACGCTCTTGTCGGAGAGGTCTTGCATGATTACGGCATCGCCAATGAATTTCGGTACGAGCTCAATGACTTTGATCCATTTGATTCGATTCCGCACTACGTTGACCGAGAACAATTTCTCGCGCATATCGGCAAGCCACTCTATACTGTTCCGAGCCCTGATCCTGCATACAGCAACTATGCAGAATATTTTGGAGCTGAATTCATAGACGTGCATCGACGCGCGGGATTCTTCCCGAATTACTATCGCGCAACGGAACTCTATCAGTCCGGCAAGATGGATCCCTATATAAAAATTGCACTGGAGCGCGCTTCCGATGTGCGACGTATTTTGAAAGACGTGTGCGGCTCAGAAAAAGATGCTGACTGGCTTCCTATATCCGTTGTGTGTGAGCACTGCGGAAAAATGATGACTACCCGCGCGTATGATTTTGACGGCGAGACTGTCGGCTATTCATGCGACAAGAACCCCGACGAGGCTGTCGCATGTGGACACAGCGGCCGCATTGCACCCTGGAGTGGAAAGGCGAAACTCTTTTGGAAGGTTGACTGGGCAGCAAAATGGGCTGCGCAAGGCGTCGACGTGGAGGGTGGCGGGAAAGACCATTCTACAAAAGGAGGTTCTCGTGACGTAGCAAATCATATGTCACGAGAGCTCTTTAATTATGAGCCACCATTTGATACGCCTTATGAATTTTTCCTCGTCGGTGGCAAAAAAATGTCTTCATCAAAAGGCCAGGGAAGCAGTGCAAAGGATATGTGCGATCTTTTCCCACCTGAAATATACCGACTCGTTCTCATCGGGAAGGATATTCGCGAACAAATTGACATCGACCCGAGTGGGGAGTCGGTACCCGACCTTTACGACTGGTATGACGAACTTGCTGCGGGTGTACGCGAAGGTAAAGCCGACGACTATGCGCGCTTGTATGCCCTTACAGCGCTTCCTAAGGACCGGGCAGCACAGGGGACGCCGTGGCAGATGCGTTTCCGCGAACTCACCTTCATTGTTCAGATGCCGCACCTTTCACTTGAGCAAGAAGCTGAGCGCACTAAGGGAAGTCCGCTTACCGAAGAAGAACGTGCAAAACTCCAGGAGCGCGCCACGTATGCCCGACTTTGGCTCACCACCTACGCACCTGATACATTCCGCTATGAACTACAAGAATCACTTCCTTCCGTGGCACTCTCGGATACACAAAAAAAGGCACTTGCGGCACTGGCAACCTTTATCGAGCATGCGGAGCGAACCGGAGAGGACATTCATCTGCGTCTGCACGAACTTAAAACGGAGATACCCATTGCGCCAAAGGATCTCTTTCAGGCCCTGTATCGCGTCTTTTTAAATAGAGATTCTGGTCCGAAGGCAGGCTGGTTTCTTGCTGGCCTCGAACGAGGATTTGTAATCCGTCGTCTGCACGAAGCGTCTCTTTAGCAAACCATCAGTATTGAGCAATGAAGCACGGCTTTGCCGTGCTTTTTTGTGGATAACCAGATGCGGTGGTGGGGCAGAGTGGGATATAATCCTATATAAGGTTAGTGAAGTGGGATGTGGAGTCATGACCACCCCACCGCCAACCGCCTTCCATGTTTCTCGGAGAATACCTACACACACTTGATGCAAAGAATAGAGTTTCGCTTCCTTCGAAATTTCGTAAGGAGCTTGGCCGCGTAGTCGTTGTGACGCGCGGCCTTGATCATTGTCTGTACGTGTATTCCCGCAAGGCATGGGAGAAAGAGGCTCGCGCGTATGCTGCTCATGTAAATGGGTCAGCGGCACGCCGCGGCCTCGCCCGCCTCTTCCTCGCTGGATCTGCCGAGGTAGAGGTTGATAGCTCCGGCCGCATTCTCATTCCTGATCATCTAAAGGCTTTCGCCTCGATCAAGGAGAAAGCAGTCGTAGCGGGCGTTGCGGATCGCGTTGAGATCTGGGAAGAGGGTGCCTGGAAGGCGTACACCACCGAGATCGAACGCGACGCCGATGCCTTTGCAGAAAAAATCGACACCCGCGCCTAAGTATGGAAGCTTCTCACACATCGGTACTTGCTACGGAATCCATCAACGCGCTTGCCGTTAAAGAGAACGACGTCGTTGTGGATGCAACACTTGGCGGGGCAGGGCACTTTGCCGCTTTGCTTTCCTGCCTCGGACCGGATGGCATGATCATTGGCGTTGATGCCGACCCCGCCGCCGTTGAACGCGGCCGCAAGGCATACGCCGAGGATCGTCGCCCGGAGAGACCAGTCGCGCATCTCATCAATGAGAACTTCCGCAATCTTGAGCGCATTCTCGAACGCCTTAAGGTAACGTCGGTCAATGCCATTCTTTTCGATCTCGGATGGAGTGGCTATCAGATTGGTGAGGCACGCGGCTTCTCATTCCAAAAGGATGAACCGCTCCTCATGAACTACAGCGATACCGGAGAGACGGCCGCCGACCTCGTGAACACTGCAACCGAGACCGAACTTGCTGATCTGCTCTACACCTACGGGGAGGAGCATTTCGCTCGCGGCATTGCGCGCTCCATCGTGCAAAATCGCGCAAAGGATCGCATTCTCACGACCGGTGCGCTCGTAGATGCAGTCCTCGCAGGCACACCGGTGTGGTACCAGAAGCGCAAGATTCATCCTGCTACGAAAACCTTTCAGGCACTCCGCATCGCCGTAAATGATGAGCTCGGAAGCCTCCGCGAGGGCCTCTCGGCGGCACTCGATGCGCTTGCGCCCGAGGGCCGCCTCGCCGTGATCACGTTCCATAGCATCGAAGACCGCATCGTAAAAAATATGCTGCGCGATGCCGTACAAGAGGGACTAGGCGAGCTTTCACCCAAGAAGCCTATCGTGCCATCCCGCAGTGAACTACTTGTAAATCGCCGTGCCCGCAGCGCAAAGCTCCGCGTCTTTACGCGCGCCGCAACGCCGGCAACTGATCTTATTAATTCCGTAACCCCATTTATAGCTTATGTATAACGTCCGCGCTCTTTCGTACGCTCCCACCACGCTTGCACTGTCGTTTATTGCCTTTCTAGCCGTCGTATACATTGGACTGCTTGCCGTTGTCATGAGCTATGCCGCATCGACGGTGGCATTCTCCCAATCAGTGCGTAACAGCGAAGCAGCTGTCGCTTCTCTGGAGGCTCGCTATCTTTCTAAAGTGGCTGAAATTACTAACCTTGATTACCACGCCCTCGGTTACGAGAAGCCAGGTGACCGCAATTACGTCTCTGGCGTCCGCGCCACCGCCCTTCGCTAATTCATGCGCGGACAGTTTCGCAACAGGATTCGGGGAATACTCGGCCTCATACTGTGCGTCGCTGTCCTTATTATTGTTCGGCTCTATTTCGTACAAATCGTAGATGGTGACGACTACGCGCGCAAGGCAGATCGTCAATTCGCGTCGGGAGCGAATGGCCTCTACGATCGGGGCTCTATATTTTTTACACGTAAAGATGGCACGCGCATCTCGGCAGCGACACTCGTCACCGGCTTTTTGGTAGCTATTAATCCGCAAACGATACAAGACCCCGAAAGCGTGTATACCGCGATCTCGGCGGTAGCCTCAACGACCATCAGCAAAGATGATTTTCTTGCTGCAGTAGCGAAGAAAAATCAGGTGTATGTTGAAGTGGCGCACAAAGTACCGCAGGAGGCCGGTAAAGCGCTCGCGGACAAAAAGATGGCTGGCGTACAGGTATTGCGTGAACGGTGGCGCTACTATCCCGGGAATACACTTGCCGCGCAGGCAATCGGTATTGTGTCGTACGGCTCGGGCACCGAACTCTCCGGACAGACGGGCTTAGAGTCAGTGTATGACGGTGTTCTTTCACGCACTGGTCAGGGACTTTATAAAAATTTCTTCGCCCAACTTTTCTCCAATATTGGCGATATGGTTGTCGACGCACGGGACACACGCGAAGGCGACATCGTAACCACAATCGAACCCGAGGTAGAGACACGACTCGCCGAGGAACTTGCCCGGGTGCATGCACAATATAAAAGCAAGGAGACCGGCGGCATCATCATGAACCCCGCCACGGGGGAGATCATCGCCATGGCCAGCGTGCCAACCTACAACGCCAACGATCTGCGCAGCGTCGAGCCTGCCGTACTCTCCAATCCTCATGTGGAACGTGTCTATGAATTTGGTTCCGTTGTGAAAGCCCTGACTATGGCATCCGGCCTCGATGCCGGCGTTATAACTCCAGAGACCACCTACAACGATACGGGTTGCATCACCGTCAACAAATTCCAAGTATGTAACTGGGACCTAAAAGCACGCGGCGTGATCCCTATGAAGCAGGTCATCATGCAATCGCTAAACGTTGGTGCCTCATGGATCAGCGATCGACTCGGTCAAGACCGTTTCCGTACGTATTTTACAAAACTCTTTGGCGAAAAAACCGGCATTGATCAGCCTGCAGAAGGCCGCGCACTTCTTGCGAACCTCTCCACAACGCAGCAGGTGAACTTCAACACGGCCTCCTTCGGACAGGGCATTGCCGTCACACCAGTGCGTATGGTGCGCGCGCTCGGAGCGCTCGCCAATGGCGGGGTCATGGTACAACCGCACCTGGTATCGGCAATACGCCTTAAGACAGGCGTCGAGAAAAAGATTGATTGGAATCAAACGGTTCCAGTATTTTCAGCGACTGCCGTGCACGATACGGCAGCGATGATGACCGAGATGGTCGACGAAAAACTCGACCACGGTAATGCAAAAATCCCCACCATGAGTGTGGCGGCAAAGACCGGCACGGCGCAGCTGACGGACGGTCACGGCGGATACTACAAAAACCGCTACTTCCATTCCTTTACGGGCTTCTTTCCATCTTATGCGCCGCGGTTTATTATCCTCCTTTACACAAACGACCCCCAAGGAGTACAGTATGCCTCTGAAACGCTCAATAAGACTTTCCTCAGCCTTGTCCACTTCCTTATCGACTACTACGCCATACCACCCGACCGAGGCACGAACGTAGCCAACACATGAAAGAATTCATTAAATCAATCGCAGCTTTTTTCCTCGGACTGGGTGCCAAAGCCGTTATCCGTCGTTATCGACCGAATGTGGTTATGGTGACGGGATCAGTAGGAAAGACATCAACAAAAGACGCCATCGCCGAAGTGCTTGCCACCAAATTTCTCGTACGTAAAAGTGAGAAGAGTTTCAATAGTGAGTTTGGCGTTCCATTTACAATTCTCGGCATAAAAAATCCTTGGTCCAGTATTGCGGCATGGTTTTCTGTCATAAAGCGCCTCTTCGGTCTCCTCGTTCTACCAAATCATTATCCGAACATGCTTGTACTAGAGGTGGGCGCTGACAAGCCCGGTGACCTCGCAAACATCTTAAAAATTGTGACCCCTGATGCCGTTGTGGTGACGCGTCTTCCTGATATACCGGTGCACGTCGAGGCCTATACGTCGCCTGAGGCCGTGCAAGAAGAAGAATTCTCGCCTGCCTATGCACTGAAGGCGGCAGCGCCGCTCATTATTCCTACGGGGAAACCACACCTGCGCGAAATGGCAGATCGCACGCCGGCGCGCATTGTTACCTATGGCGAAGATAAGGAATCGACGGTCCGCATTACGCACGTCAGCTTCCAGAAGACCGACCGCGCGGTAGCCGGTATGCAGGCACATGTAACGGTATGCGAAGAGGAAGGCAAACTGTCTGTCCTTGGGTCGGTAGGGAAGGTGCAAGTACTTCCTGCCGCAGCAGCACTTGCTACGGCCTATGCCTTTAGCATTCCGCTCGCCGAAGCCCTTGTCGCACTCGACGCCTATGAGCCCCCACCGGGACGCGGACGCCTGTTTAAAGGCAAGCAAGGTTCAACCGTGATCGATGATTCCTATAACGCTTCACCCGTGGCCGTGGAAGAAGCGCTTGATACGCTCGCACATTTTCCAGATGCCAAGCGACGTATTGCAGTACTGGGCGATATGCTTGAACTGGGTCGCTACTCGATCCAAGAACACGAACGAATCGGAGCGCTCGCGAGCAAACTCGCAGACATTGTCATCACCGTAGGCATTCGTTCACGCGTTATGGAGAAGTCAGCAGGGGCGGCAGCCTTTATACACTACGATGATACCCGTACCGCCGCAGACGCATTGCCCGGCATGATCGAAACTGGCGATGTCGTTCTCGTGAAGGGTTCGCAATCGATTCGCATGGAGCGCATCGTGGCAGCATTGCTCGAGGACCCCCGAGACACGACACGACTTGTGCGCCAAGAGCGCGAGTGGAAAAGGAGATAAAAAAAGCCGGTCCCGAAGGACCGGCTTTTGTTCTAACGACGGGCAAGCCCATCGATACGACTGACCGCGTTCTCGATCTCCACAAAGGCCTCGAACTCGCAGGCGAGGGCCACCTCTACCGAGCTGCGCACGCCCTGACGGACGCGTCCATTCGGCCGCCTGCGCAGCACTTCCAGCCGTTCGCGCAGACTCTGCTTCTCATCCCGACCGCCCATGGTCTGGTACAGATTGCGCAGTCGAATGCGTTCTTCCTGCAGCATCTGGAGCGCTTGCGCCCGGTGTCCGTTCTTCGCATAGCTCGCGAAATACATCGCGAACAGATCAAAGAGCTTACAACCAGGATCGAGCACGCAAACCCGAAACACTTCAAGGAAGAGATCCTGCGGAAGCTGCATGTGCCGCTGGAGCAGCACCGCATTGATGAGAGTAAACGTCTGAAGACGTCTCTCCTCATCGGCGCGTCGCATGCCTTCGATCTTCCTGCGAAGAATACGCAGCACTTGCGAATCCGTGACCGTACCTGCCGTCAGAGTCTTGAATTGCCTACCACTATCCTCATCCGTCATATCTGCCTCCATCCTTGTATGCCACTTCACGAGTAGCCCTCTTGGTACCTTGAGGCGCCGAGGGGGCCACTCATGAACAATAACGCGGTATACCAAAGAACTTTCCGGGTCTATTTGACCATACTCATGGGCAGAACTCAAGAGAGTTATGCACGACGTCATAACTCACGATAACGCCGGGCACAAGGTTTTCGAGCCCCGGACGCAAGGCCTCCCTGACATCACGAGCACAAAGAAACAGCCGGCAGTCAGCCGGCTGTTTCTTTGTGTGTGACCCTACGGGGAGTCGAACCCCGATTTACGCCGTGAGAGGGCGCTGTCCTAGCCATTAGACGATAGGGCCTCGCTGCGCTCGGCCATACATCCCCGCCTCGTTCGGAACAAACGGAGTTTGTTCACTCACTTCGGCTAGCTGTAGGGCCTCTATTTTTATACCAGACAATGGAGAACCGCGCGAGTAGTATTGCTACCCGCGCGGCATCTCATACGTGCCAAGGTCTTCGTCTAAATCTTTTTCTTCCGGAGGCAAAATATTACCTTCCTCGTCCATCGAATACAGACCTGACTGTTCTTCAACCATCTTTTCGCGTTCCTCTGCCTTTCTGACATCTTTGAGCTCGCGCTTGAATGCTGCATGTGCAGCGCCTTTCTTACCCATCGCGCTGAGCGCTTCATGGTCGTCGCCTTGAATGGCTTCAATCACTTTTTTTGGTCTACCTTGGTTGTATGGCGGCATAGTGGTGGTACCTCTTTTGGTATTAAAACGCTCCTGCCTATTTACGACAAGACGCTTTCCACAACCTCTTTTACGAGTGTGCCGTCAGCTTTACCCTTAAGATCGCGCATCAGGGCACCAATGACTTTGTTTGCGTCAGCCTTCGTGCTGGCACCAAGTTCTGCGGCCTTGGCCTGTACTGCAGCCGTAACTTCTTCTCGGCTCATTTGCGCAGGGAGGTAGGTCTCAATGATGGCTAGCTCGGCCTTTTCAGGCACTGCGAGCTCGGTGCGACCTGCCGCTTCGAACTGCTGTATGGAATCTTTGCGTTGATTGGCGGCACGCTTCAATACAGCGAGCGCTTCCTCGTCTGTCAAAAACTCATCCGGCTTGCGCTTCTTTGCGACCACTTCGTTAGTCATTGCCGTCACGAGCGAGCGCAGGGTCTGCAGCTTTACGGCATCCTTTGCGCGCATCGCGTCAGGTATCTCTTTCTTTATATTTTCGTGTATTGCCATGCGGACAGTATAATACAGTCATGGAAATCGCGCTGACTGTGCTCATTGTTATTTTGCTTGGAGTAGTTGTGTTCCTCGCTTTACGTAAACCTGAATCCGGAGACGGAGATGGGGGCATGATGCTCCTCCAGCAGCAAGTACAGGAGCTGGCTCGCACCCTGAACCAGCAAGTGGCCGAATCTGCGCGCGCCATGCAGGAGAGCTCCCATCGTCAGTTCTCGGAATCCAACAGACTCATCAAGGAAATTACCCAGGAGGTCACCTCCGTAAAAGAGATTGGCCGACAGACACAGAGCTTTGCCGAGCAGCTTCAAAACCTGCAAGACATCTTAAAAAATCCAAAACAGCGCGGCATCCTCGGCGAGTATTATCTTGAGACCGTCCTTAAGAACGTACTTCCACCTGGGATGTACCAGATCCAATATCCGTTTAAAAACGGCGAGATCGTCGACGCTGCCGTCTTTGTAAGTGAAAAGATTGTACCGGTTGACTCCAAATTCTCCCTGGAAAATTACAATCGCTTCATTGGTACGCAGCCTGGGTCTTCTGAGCGCACCGCCGCTGAAAAAGCCTTTGTGAACGACCTCAAGATCCGTATTCAAGAGACCTCAAAATATATTCGCCCCGAAGAGGGGACCATGGACTTCGCTTTTATGTTTATACCCAGCGAGGGCATCTATTACGATCTCCTTACCAACCAAGTGGGCGGGGGAGAGGACGAGAATCTCATCCAGCGTGCCGCAGGAAAGTACAAGGTCATTATCGTCTCGCCAACGTCATTCCTCGCCTACCTCCAAACGGTGATGCAGGGTCTTAAGGCACTCAAAATTGAAGAAAAGGCTGCAGAGATAGAGAAGCGGGTAGGGGAGCTGGGCAAGCATCTCACTGCCTATGAGACGTACTACAAGAAACTGGGCGCCTCTCTCGGTACCACAGTAAGCCACTATAATGCTGGCTATAAGGAACTTGGCAAAATCGACAAAGATGTCTACCGTATCACCGAAACGCGCCTTGATATTGAGCCCGAGCTCCTCGAGAAACCCGCAAGCGACCTACTTGACTAATATATTTTTGTCTGCTATACTGTTGTTAGTTACATCGGGTCATTTGGATCCGTGGATGCCCTTGCGTACTGCAAGGTTGTGGAGGAAGGATAATGGGAAGCGACGTGGATCTGCATCACATACAGCTCTTTTTGCACTGCCTCGGACTGCTGGGAGTCCTCATCGGCTCTCTTATGTTCGTGGCGAGCAAGATCTGCTGGGCTTCGGAAGGCACCCTCACAAGACTGGGCATGATCGCCATTACGGCTTTCACGTACGCAGTTTCCGGGTATGCCCTTCTCGCATGATCCAGCGATGAGCCCCCTGCGTCTCTGGCGGTCTGCCGCTCGAGCTTGGCCGCCAGGTGTCATGGGGTCTAAGGGCCGGAGTTTCTCTACGGAGAGACCCCGGCCCTTGTCTTTTTTAGACTAAGATGCTACAGTACGACGCAATGGAAGTGGCCGTAATCAAGACCGGAGGCAAGCAGTATGTCGTCTCAAAGGGCGATACTATTACTATTGAAAAGCTCCCGTGCGACTTGAAACAGGGTGACACTATCGTTTTTAATGAGGTTCTCCTCGTTGACAACGGCTCGGACACGACCATCGGTGCACCAACCATAAAGGGTGCAGAGGTCAAAGGTACCGTTGTCATGGCAGGAAAGGGCAAAAAGATCGAGGTGGTGAAATACAAGCCAAAAAGCCGCTACTTGAAGCGCAATGGCCACCGCCAGCCGATCCTCAAAGTCGAGATCAACTCGATCGCCTAACACTCCTTTCGTACTCGACGACCTCAAGCCCGCAAGGGCTTAGGTATTTTTATTTATTTACACAATCATTATGCAAATTGGCCGTTGGACACATCAATCAACCGCAGCTCCAAAAGACGTTCGCGAGCGCGCACAGCGCGAAAGCAGCGCACCCGCACGTACGCGGAATACTCACGCTCCCTCATATGCAGGAGGCGCAGCCGGACGCGGCCCACGCCGCAGCCCGGGGGGTCGTTCCGACGGCCGCTTTGGTCGCCGTTTTGAACCGCGTGGCAATGCAGGTCGTGGCTTTAGCCGCGGCCGTGATCGCGGACGCAATCCTTTTGGCGCTTTCGGCCAAACTGAAGCTGAAATCGCGAAGTTTACTAACCGCGCCGTTGTAACCACGGAGGAGCCGGTATTTGTCCCTGAACACAAGTTCAATGATTTTGATATTTCGGCGCATCTCAAGGAAAATATTGCCAAAAAGGGTTATGAGCTGCCGAGCCCGATCCAGGATAAGGCCATTCCGCACGTACTGCTCGGTCAGGATGTCGTCGGCCTTGCCGCCACCGGCACCGGCAAGACTGCGGCCTTCCTTATCCCGCTCGTGGATAAGGTCATAAAGCAAAAAGATGAGCGCGTACTCGTGATGGCCCCTACGCGCGAACTTGCGGTTCAGATTGAAAAGGAGCTCGCCGGATTCGCAAAGGCAACAGGCATGCGTGGCATGGTGGCAGTCGGTGGTGCAAACATTGGCCCGCAGATCTCACAACTTAAGCATCGCCCAAGTTTCGTTATTGGTACTCCAGGACGCCTCAAGGATCTTGAGGAACGCCGCGCTATCAACTTCTCTGAGTTCGGTTCCGTAGTGCTCGACGAAGCTGACCGCATGCTCGACATGGGCTTCATCGACGATATGCGCTTCATCATTGGCAAGATGCCAAAGGAGCGTCACACACTCTTCTTCAGCGCCACCATGTCACGCGACATCGAGAAGCTGATTGGCGACTTCCTTTCGAGCCCGGTCGTTATTTCAGTGAAAGCAAACGCTACTGCCGAAACGATTGATCAAGATGTGGTGCGCATACCGCGCGGTGCCGACAAATTCCAAACACTTATTGATCTTCTGCAGAATCGTGATTTCACCCGCGTACTTGTATTCGGACGCACGAAGCACGGAGTGGAGCGACTTGCCAAAGACCTTTCACGCCAAAAGATTTTTGCGGAGAGCATCCACGGCAACAAGACCCACAATGCCCGCGTACGCGCACTTGAAGCCTTCACGCGTGGCCGCGTGAACGTGCTTGTCGCTACAGACGTCGCTGCGCGCGGTCTCGATATCCCCGCCGTGTCACACGTGATTAACTACGACCTTCCATCGACCTACGAGGACTACGTGCACCGCATCGGCCGCACGGGCCGCGCCG
>OMJE01000011.1 GCA_900299275.1 bacterium
CGCGGCTCCTCATGGAGCCGCGGCCTTTTATTTGCCCTCTGCCCTACCTTGTGGCACTCTCTGCGAGGACTCGCACCTTTACGAGAAGGAGGTCATAATGCGAAGAAAGACGCTGAAGAGGCCCCGGAAACGTACAGACCCGACTGTTGCTGTGCCAGCAAAAGAGGCGGCGTCTCCCTGCCCAGTATCCAAAGCGTGGTCAGCGGGCGCTCTCGATTTCGAGGTCATGAAGCTCCGCCTGGCCAAGCAACTTTCCCGCCACAACACGTACTACACCCTACCGATCCCCGAGGAGGATGGCACGTATGCGCCATGCTTTCCCTCGATATGGATGTGCTACGACTAAAATGCGCGTATGGGCGCGGATCCGGATGGATCCGCGCCCATTACTTTTTGTCTACGCAACTAGACGTCGAGATTTGCGAGCTTCGCGTTCGATTGAATGAACGATTTGCGCGACGCAACGTCCGTGCCCATCAAAATATCGAAGATGCGATCGGCGGCTTCTCCATCTTCCACGTGCACCTGCTTCAACACGCGACGTTCTGGGTCCATCGTCGTCTCCCAGAGTTCGCCTGGGTTCATTTCGCCCAAACCTTTGTAGCGCTGCACATTTACCTTGCCGCCCTTTGCTTTCTTAGCTGCCTCCTCCGTCTCTGCTTCTTCAGGTGCAGCCTCTTCGCCTGCATCTATTTCAACAATATCCGTCGCAGCGGCACCAAGATCCTTGAGCGTCTTTTCTTTTTCATTATCAGAATACGCGTAACGCACAGTCTTTCCCTTCGTAATCTTGTAGAGCGGCGGCTGGGCAATGTACACGAATCCTCCTTCAATGATTGGACGGAAGTGACGATACAGAAGCGTGAGCAAAAGTGTACGAATGTGCGCGCCGTCCACGTCGGCATCGGTTGCGAGGATGATTTTGTGATAGCGCAATTTGCCGATGTCAAAGACATCGCCAATGGCCGTGCCCATCGCAATGACCAGTGCGCGAATTTCTGCAGATGCGAGCATACGGTCAATGCGTGCGCGCTCCACGTTCAAGATCTTGCCGCGCAGTGGCAAAATGGCCTGCGTACGGCGATCGCGTCCCTGCTTCGAAGAACCACCTGCCGAATCTCCCTCCACAATAAAGAGTTCGCTTTCTGCGGCGCTCTTGGTCTGGCAGTCGGCTAGCTTGCCCGGAAGGGTCATTCCCTCGAGTGCGCCCTTGCGCAGCACTGAATCCTTTGCGGCCTTGGCTGCCTTGCGTGCCTTCAATGCCAAAATGACTTTGTTGACGATTGCCTTCGCGTCGTCCGGATTCTCTTCGAGAAATGCTGCAAATGCTTCGCCAAAGACAGTGGCTGTGGCACCCTGCGCCTCCACGCTTCCGAGTTTCGCCTTCGTTTGACCTTCAAACTGAATCTCTGGCAGTTTTACCGACACCACTGCCGTAATACCTTCGAGTACATCATCGCCCGTGAAGTTCTCTTCCTTTTCTTTGATCAAGTTGGCGTTGCGGCCATAGGTATTGAGTGTGCGCGTGAGCGCGGTCTTAAAGCCGGTGATATGCGTACCGCCTTCACTGTTGTAGGTATTGTTTGCGAAGGCCGTGATGCGCGGCGTGATGTCATCGACATACTGCAACGACACTTCGACCATCACATTGTCCACCTCGCGATCGACATAAAAAATATTTTTGTGCACCGGCGTTTGGTGCTTGTTGTTGAATGCCACGAGACTTTTCAGACCACCTTCGAAGTAGAAGGACATCGAGGGCACATCGATCTCACTGCGAATAAACTGTGATTCGGTAAAGGCAGCAAACGTACTCTCGCGCGCATCGAGTACGGAAATATGTACGCCCTTTACGAGGTAGGCCTGCTGACGCAAATGACCTACGATCTTATCCCAATTCCAGTTGATACCGTCTTTAAATATTTCAACATCTGGCTTAAAGGTCACCACCGTACCATGGGCCTTCGTGGTGCCGATCTTCTTCGTCTTGCCGAGCGGTTTTCCGATCTTGTATTCCTGCGTGTGAATACCTCCGTCCTGCATGCCGCCGAACACAACGACCTGCGTGTGTTCAGAGAGAGCGTTCACTACTGACGCACCTACGCCGTGGAGACCGCCCGACACCTTGTAGCCAGAACCCTCACCGCCAAACTTACCGCCCGCGTGGAGCGTGGTCATGATCGTCTCGAGTGCCGAGACTTTCGTTTTCGGATGGATGCCCGTCGGGATACCGCGGCCGTTGTCGGCTACACGCACATAACCGCCCGGCAGAAGTGCAACTTCAATTTGATCGGCATAGTTGCCCATTGCCTCGTCGCGCGAGTTATCGAAGACCTCCCAGATCAGGTGATGGAGACCATCGGGACCCGTGGTGCCAATGTACATGCCCGGGCGCTTACGCACCGGCTCCAGACCCTCAAGGACGGTGATCGACGAAGCGTCGTATGCCTTGCTTTTTGGAGCTTTTTCGTCGTTTTTTGCCATAAAAAATAGCCGTGAATTCGGTACTCCTAGTATAGCACAAAGTTGCTTTGTGGCGGACTAATGGGCGCTCGCGCATGCAGTAGAGACCAACAAAAGAACGCGATCAGGCTCCTTTTCTTTTTGCATGAAATTCATTATGCTTTCTGCATCCCTATGGACATAAAAATCTCACGCACCGAGGAAGAACGTTTACGAGCCGAACTGGAAACCCGCACTGATTTTGAGGCTACCCGCATTAAGCGCTACCTCGCGATGCCTGACCTCTCGCGCACCCCCGGAAGCCCGCTCCACGAGATAGTCGAGCGCGTGAA
>OMJE01000012.1 GCA_900299275.1 bacterium
AACGATCTCGGCTCACTTGAAAATCTGGCCTATCTGCTCAAGTACGATACGGTCTATGGCCGCGCACCTTTTTCGGTTGAAGCGAAAGACGGCGCACTATACCTAGATGGCAGGGAAGTGAAATTCTTTTCTGAAAAAGATCCCGCGCAACTGCCTTGGAAGGATCTCAACATTGATGTCGCCGTGGAATCAACGGGTGTCTTTACCGAATATGAGAAGGCAAAAGTGCATCTCGCTGCAGGTGCGCGCCGCGTGGTGATCACCGCGCCCGCGAAAGAGGACAGCGCACTCGGCGCTACCATCTTGATGGGTATCAATGACGAGCTGTGTTCGAGCGTAAGCATTACCTCAAACGGCTCGTGCACCACGAATGCCGTGAGCCCCGTCGTTGCCATACTCGATGCGGCACTCGGTATTGAGAAAGCTATACTCTCAACGACGCACGCCTACACGGCAAGTCAGTCCATTGTGGACGGCCCGTCGAAAAAAGACATGAAGGAGGGCAGAGCGGCAGCGCAAAACATTGTGCCAACGTCGACCGGCGCGGCCGTCTCGGTGACAAAAGCCTACGCACCGCTCGCAGGGAACTTCGACGGCATCTCGCTGCGGGTGCCGGTGGCGGCTGGTTCGATTGCTGACGTGACGTTTATTGCAAAGCGACCAACTACAAAAGAGGAGGTGAATGATATTCTCACAAAAGCAGCCCAGGATCCAAAATGGAAAGGCATCTTTGAGGCAAGTGCCGATGAGCTTGTGTCGAGCGATATTGTAGGGCAGCGCGTGGCATCGATTGCGGACCTCGGCATGACACGCGTGGTCGGCGGAAACCTAGTCAAGGTGCTTGCGTGGTACGACAACGAACTTGGCTACACGGAGGCACTCGTGCAGCATGTCATCAAAGCTGCTCATGCATAAGGTCTACTTTGGTGCCGATCATGCGGGCTTTGCGTTGAAGGAACGCTTGCGGGCCTATGTGCATGAACGTGGCCATGAGGTCGAGGACTTTGGTGCAGCAGAGCTTGATCCTGATGATGATTATCCGGATTTTGTGAAGCTGGTGGCCTCGCGCGTTGCGCACGAAGCAGGCGCCTATGGCATCGTCATTGGTGGTAGCGGGCAGGGCGAAGCGATGTGTGCGAATCGCACCCCAGGTGTCCGTGCAGCCGTATTTTATGGCCCACAAAATATACGGGAAGAACGCGAAATTGAAGGCGGCGCTTCCGTAGACGCGTATGAGCCGGTCCGGCTTGCGCGCGAGCACAACAATGCCAATGTTCTTTCGATAGGCTCGCGCTTCGTGACGCCTGAAGATGCGGAGCACGCGGTGCGCGTCTTCCTCGAAACTGACTTTTCAAATGGTCCGCGGCACAAGCGTCGTCTCCAGATGTTCTAGGCAATCGGCGGACTTGCGCTCTATACAATTGCTCTATACTTAGGCGTATGAGACTTGTCGTACCCGCCATATTGCCCACCTCGCACCGCGATCTGCTCGAAAAGCTGACGTATTTTGAACAGATACCGGCAGGGCGGATACAGATAGATATTGTTGACGGCATTTTTGTATTTCCGCCCTCGTGGCCATTTACCGAAGGGACGGATCTCCATGATCGCGTAGAACGGGGCGAGCTTCTACCGCGACTCGATCATGTGAAGTACGAAGCTGATCTCATGTGTAAGGATCCAGAAGCTATTGCGACGGACCTTATTAATTACGGTGTGCAGCGGCTGACGGTGCATGCTGAATGCACCGATGACGTGGGTGGCCTTCTCTCGAGCATGCGTCGCAAGACGGGCGCCGAAGCAAACTTTATTGAAATGCTCGTGTCCGTAGGTCTCTCGATTGATATGCAGACCGATATCTCTGTGCTGGTAGAGCACGCGTCTCAAGTTGAATATGTGCAATTCATGTCCATCGATACGATCGGCAAACAGGGAGAGCCCTTCGATCCCAAAGTCATCGACAAGATCCGTGCTTTTCATGAGCAGTGCCCGGAGGTCATCATTCAGGTGGACGGCGGTATTTCGCTCGAAAATGCGAGGGAGCTGGTCGAGGCTGGTGCTTCCCGCCTTAACATCGGCAGCGCACTGCTCACGGCGCCAGATTTGCGGAAAACGGTAGCAGCTCTGGAGGCTATCAAGACCCCGTTTGGCGTCTAGGGTATACTACGGCTATGGCACTCACGGATACGGAGCAGCGCGTTTTGGAAGAGTATGCCGCGCGCATTCGCGAAACGATCATCGAAATGTTAGTGGCCGCAGGGAGCGGACACACAGCAGGTCCACTCGGACTCGCTGATATTTTTACGGCATTTTATTTTCATATCTTGAAACACGATCCGAAGAATCCCGCATGGGACGAACGGGATTGGCTCATACTTTCAAATGGACATACGACACCGGCTCGCTATGCCGCAATGGCACACGCGGGGTATTTTCCCGTGGAGGAATGCTTGACGCTTCGTAAGTTTGGCAGCCGTTTGCAGGGGCATCCGGAACGCGTCCGTTTGCCGAGCGTGGAAACCACCTCAGGACCGCTCGGCGAAGGGCTCTCCCAAGCCTGTGGCGTAGCCTATGCACATTCGATGGACGGCAAGAAAAATCGCGTGTACTGCATCATGAGCGACGGCGAACAAGAAGAGGGCAATACATGGGAAGCCGTTCTTTTTGCTGGAAAATATCGCCTCGCAAATCTCACTGCAGTGATGGATCGCAACAATATTCAAATTGATGGCATGACCGAAGACGTGATGCCGCTTGAACCGCTTGCTGATAAATACCGCGCCTTCAATTGGCATGTGATAGAAGTGAATGGTCACGACCTTTCTGCCTTTATCGCGGCGGTCGATGAGGCACGTGCTATTGCCGAAAAGCCGACGCTCATTCTTGCCCATACGATTCCGGGCAAAGGTATTCCGGAAATCGAATTTGATTATCATTGGCACGGCAAGCCGCCTACCAAAGAAGAGGGAAAGAAATTTTTACAAGAGCTGCGCACGATGGGCGGCAAAATAGCACAGGAATATGCGTAATGATGCAGCAAAACTGGATAGTGCGCTTTTTACGGATGCGGTAGTGCAGAAGCCCACGCGCGATGGCTTTGGCACGGGCACCGTAGAAGCAGGCAAAGCCGACTCGCGTGTGGTGGTGCTCTGCGCAGATCTTGCGGAAAGCACGCGTGCCGAATGGTTTCAAAAAGAATTTCCTGACCGATTTGTAGAGCTCGGCGTGGCCGAACAAAATATGGCAACAGTTGCGGCTGGTATGGCACTCGCAGGTAAGCGGCCATTTATTGCTAGCTATGCAACATTCAGTCCAGGTCGAAACTACGAGCAGATCCGCACGACCATTGCGCTCAACGAGGTGCCGGTGGTTGTCTGCGGAATGCACGCGGGCGTATCCGTGGGGCCCGATGGCGCAACGCACCAGATGCTCGAAGACATTGGTATGATGCGCATGCTCCCAAACATGACGGTGATTGCGCCCGGTGATGCACTCGAAGCACATAAGGCCGTCGTTGCTGCCGCTAAGGAAAAGAAAGCGGTGTATCTGCGCTTCGGTCGCTCAGCGACGCCTGTATTCACGACTGCAGAAACTCCATTTGAGATAGGGAAGGCGCTTACGCTTTTTGATGATCCTCTCGCCCGCGTGGCTGTCCTTTCGACGGGTTCTATGAGTTACGAGGCTTTGAAAGCAGCGGAAGAGCTGTCAAATGAAGGGGTCAAAGTGATGGTACTTCATGTGCCGACCATAAAACCCCTCGATACCGAGGCGGTGATAGCCGCGGCACAGCGTTTCGAGCGTATCATCACGATTGAAGAACATCAGGCGGCTGGCGGCTTTGGCTCTGCCGTGGCGGAAGCTTTGGCGAGTGTGCATCCGATCCGTATCGATCGCCTCGGTATTCAAGATCAGTTTGGTCAATCAGGTGATCCGCAAGAACTGCTCGCTCACTATGGGCTCGACGCAGCGCACATCAAAGAAGTCGTACGAGGAAAAATTTAGGCGAGCGGCAGTACACGATAATCCGCCGGCGCGTTTGCGAGTAATTGCTCCAGGGCACTGCGTGAAAGGAGTCCGCGTTGTGCGCCTACATCCTGTACCACAGCCATGGCATTGATGGGTCCCCAAAGGAGCGCTTCTTCTATTGGCTTGCCTATACAGAGCGCGGCCACAATAGTGGAAGTGCAGGCATCGCCGGCGCCGGTGCGCTCGAAGGGCGGCTTGGGATCAGGATACATTGGTACGGTAAGTTTTTGTGAACCGTCAAAGGCGTAGGCACCCTTTGGACCATCGGTAATGAGAACGATTTTCGGGCCAAGTGCATGCAGTGCATCGAGGAGCGTCGTGATCGGCGTTTCGCCTAACCCAAGGATCCGTTCGGCTTCTTCTTTATTGCAGGCCACGATCTCAGTGAGGCGATACAGCTCCGCTAATTTTTCTTTGCCCATACTGATTTGAAAAGTGCCGGGCTGGAAGGCGAGCTTTGTCTCCGGATGCTCCTTGAGCCAATGAATGACATCCGCATGGAGCTGTTCGGACTGATCACCGATTGACGAGAGATAGATCCATCTCGGCGTCTCGATTTCTTCAGGAAATGCGTATGGAAAGGCCTCGTGGCGAATGAGAATGGTTCGCTCGGACTCGTACCACAGCACATAGTGGTGATTCGTCTTTACGTCTTGATGCTCGCGAATGTATTTTGTAGAAACACCTTCCTTTTCAAAGGTCTCCAGTATCTGCGCGCCATAGGCATCTGCTCCAACGTTTGAAATAAAGCCGGACGAGATGCCGAGTCGTGCAGCAGCAACGGCAGCGTTGGCAGCATTGCCGACGGCGGGAATGAGCTCTGCAGATTCGTAGGGAATTTTATCCCCCCATTTCATTGAAATAGTGCAATTCTCGCTGTTGATGTCGCACGTCACGCGCGCGTCCTTAAGTTTGATAAATTCATCTACTGTCGTGTCACCAATTGCTATGAAGTCCATACGTGAAGCAGTGTACCACGCGCCATTGCTGCAAAAGATACTCCCAGGTGTGCGATACCATCTGACATGACGATGCTAGACTACGAAGATGACTGATCTTGTTGCCGTTGCGCGTTCACTATTTACATCCGGGAAAGGGTTGCTTGCGGCCGATGAAAGTGTGCAAACTGCCACAAAGCGTCTTGCTGCGTACGGTATACCTGCGGGTGAGGAAATGCGGCGGCAGTATCGCGACCTTTTCTTGTTGTCGCCGGGTGCAGAAGACTATTTGTCGGGTATCATTCTCTTTTCCGAAACTCTTCTGCAAAAGGGCAATGACAAAAAACTTTTCCCCGCATCACTGTCCGCGCGCGGCATTTTGCCAGGGGTAAAAGTAGATGGCGGGACCGAACCATTTCCTGCAAGTCCGAAAGAATTCATTACCAATGGACTGTTTGATTTGCCAGAGCGCCTGATAGAGTACAAAAAACAGGGCGCCGTATTCACGAAATGGCGTGCCGTTACGGTCATCGAGGGAGACCAGCTGCCGACGGCCGCAGCCATTCACGAAAATATGAAGCGTCTAGCCACCTATGCAAAAACAGTGCAGGCCGCAGGCATGGTGCCCATTCTCGAGCCTGAGGTTTTAATCACCGGTTCGCATTCACGAGCACGCTGCCGGAAAGTGCTGGAAGAAGTGCTTGGTACCCTTTTATCAGTCATCGAGGAGCAGTCGGTCGATCGGGCGAGTCTCGTGCTCAAAACCTCAATGGTGCTCGCTGGTTCGGAAAATGAGCGCAAAGATACTCCGGAAGAGGTCGCAAAAGACACGGTTGAGGTGCTTATGGCGACCGTGCCGCGTCAGATAGCCGGCGTGGTCTTTCTTTCGGGCGGCCAAACACCAGATCAGGCGACCGAAAATCTGAGCGCGATCAGCGCCTTCGGGAAGGCACAGCATGCGCCATGGCCGATGACTTTCTCATATGCGCGGGCGCTGCAGGAGGAAGCACTCGCCCTGTGGCAAGGCAAAGAGGAGAATGTGCCCGCTGCCCGCGAGGCTTTTATTGCGCGTCTGCGCAAGGTGAGCGAAGCGCTCGGCGCGGGTAGCGGTGAGGCGGGTGCCTGAGGTTGCAGAAATACGTAAAATACGGCATACTCGCTCACATGCTTACATTACAGGTAGAAAAGAGAACCCCAGGTGCCCTCACGAAGCTTCGCGCAAGCGGTCTCGTTCCTGGTGTCGTCTATGGCCCTCACCACGAGGCCTCCAGCATCGCATTTCCTGCGCTTGCTTTTGATAAAGTATTTCGTCAGGCTGGTGAGTCAGCCGTGATTAACCTTGTTGGTCTCGATGCAGAACTGCCGGTTCTTGTGCACGAAGTCGATCTCGATCCTCTCACGAATAAGCCGGCGCACGTTGATTTTTACGCCATCACAAAGGGCGAGAAGGTGGAAGTCAACATTCCGATTGAATTTGTGGGTGAGTCGCCTGCCGTAAAGTCCGGCGCTAATCTTGTGAAAGTTTTGCACGAAATCGAGGTGGAAGCAGATCCAATGAATTTGCCGCAGCACCTCACTGTTGATATTTCCGTGCTCGCAACGATGAACGATCAGATCCATGTGCGCGACGTGAAGCTTCCTGCAGGCGTAACACTTGTGACGCCGGAGGAAGAAGTGGTGGTGCTGGTGCAGGCTGTAGAAGTAGAAACGGAGGCTCCAGTGGCTGCTGATATCACGAGCATTGAGATAGAAAAGAAGGGTAAGGAGGAAGCGGACGAAGTGGGTGCTGAAGCGTAATCCGACAGAAAAGAGCGCGGTCCCCAAAAGGGACCGCGCTCTTTTTTGGTATACTGTGGCAATGACGCGGCGTTTTCAAAAAACGGCGATAGCACTGCTGTTGCTTGCTGGTGCTTTCTTTAGTCCTGCGCATCCAGTGCATGCCCAAGAGCTCTCGCCTGCGCAACGCGCAGAACTGCAGGCACAGTACGATCAGCTTCAGAAGGAGATTGAACAACAGCAGCAGATCATCAAAGAAACACAGGCGCAAAAGCAGTCGCTTCAAGGTGACGTCACAACGTTGAACGCGAAGATAAAAGCGGCGCAGGCACAGATCGATGCAAAAAATATCGTCATTAAGCAGCTCTCGGTGCAGATCGCGCAAAAGAATGTGGTCATCGGAAAGCTGAATACGCGCATCGAAAATGGAAAAGTCGCACTCGCCAGTATCTTGCGTCAGACGCAAATCCTTGATGATCAGTCGGTAGTGACCCTCGCACTAAGCTCGCACAGTGTATCGAGTTTTTTCCAGGACCTGGATGCTTTCGTATCGATCAAGCAAGGTCTCCAAGAACTCTTCGCCGACATTCGTGCTGCAAAGACTCAGACTGAAATTGAGAAGGCTGACCTTGCCAAGAAGCAAGATCAAACCGCTGATGCTAAATACGAAGTAGAAACAACAAAACAAAAGATAACGCAAAACAAGACCGAAAAACAGCAACTTCTTGCCATCAAGACCAATCAAGAAGTGGAGTACAAAAAGGTGCTTGCCGATCGCCAGGCAAAGGCCGCCGCAATACGTGCCGCACTCTTCCCACTGCGTGATGCGCAGGCGATTTCGTTTGGAACGGCGTTGCAGTATGCGCAGCAAGCGCAGCGGGCGACCGGTGTTAATGCTGCGCTTGTACTCGCTATCCTTACGCAAGAATCGAATCTCGGCGCCAATGTGGGTCAGTGCTATCTTTCCGATGCGACAACGGGTGCGGGTATTGGAAAAAATAGCGGGAAAACATTTGCACGCGTTATGGCGCCTACGCGCGATGTGCCAGTCTTTATGGCGCTCGCCAGCGCTCTTGGTTTTGATCCGTATCATCAGGTAGTCTCATGTCCGATTGCGAGCGCCGGCGGTTGGGGCGGCGCCATGGGCCCTGCGCAGTTCATACCGTCCACATGGAAGCTGTATGCTGATCGCGTTGCAAGTGCAGTTGGCACATCCCTCGCAAATCCATGGAACGCGCTGCACGCTATTACGGCGATGGCCTATCTACTCTCGGATAATGGCGCGAGCGGTGGCGGGTATTCTGCTAACTTTGCCGCTGCTGCGCGCTACTACGCAGGGTGGAACGGGCCCTCTACTGGCCCTGGCAGAGCGTATGCCAATCAGGTCATGGCAAGAGTTGCAGCGCTGCAGAATAACATCGACTTCCTTTCGGAGAACTAACTGTGAACAGTCTCGTGTAAGAGGCTCTTAGTCGCGGTGTACAATGGTTACATTATCCGGAAAACAATTACTAAGATTTTTTACATGATGAACGCACGTCAATTCATTTCTTCAGTCACTGGGCTTTTCTTTCTACTTGCACTAACGTTTGCCATTCGTTCCCATGCTGCTTTTTCAGAACCAGCCGTGGCGCCTCCAAACGGTGATGCGTACGCTCCTTTGAATACAAGTGGTACCGGCCAGACCAAGGTCGGCGGACTCGTGCTCAATACCGGTGCGGCCACGGTTGGTCTGAGTGTACCCAATGGGCGCATTGATATAGGTACGGTGCCGGCTGGTACAACCGTCACGAGCGCAGTTGGTCTTGGTATTTGGGGAGGCAAGCAGCTACGCATTGTCGATGGCAGTGAGGGCGCAGGCAAGGTGCTCACTTCTAATGCAAATGGCCTCGCGACTTGGTCACGAGTCATGCAGGCGGGGATAGAGAAAGGAGATGTAAAGACGCACGTCGTTACCTTTCCGGTGAGCATGCCCGATGCTACGTATGCAGTGAGTGTACAATACTCGACGGACCCATCCTCAAACTCTACCGATTGCCGCACGCCTATGGTTGTTTCGTCTTCACTCGCGACGACCGGATTCACATTCACTACAGGTGACGATTGCAGCGCGATACCCTATCACTGGATTGTCGTTGATTACTAACGATTTTTCTGTATGAACGAGACGCAAGATACTAACGTCGTGGCGCCCTCGAGCGGGATGCATCCGGTGGCAATGCTTATGGTGTTCGTGCTCGCGCTACTCTCTGTAGGTTTAGGCCTTGCGTGGTACTTTGGGTGGTATCCGTTTGCGGGACCAATATTGCGAACACAAGATATGTCACAGGTAATTGATTCTACGACTGCACGGGGCGGCCCCACTCTGAATGAAAAACAAATTAATGAATTGGTTAAAAACACGACTTCTAAAGGGACATCAACGCTTACAAAAAGTCAGGAAGATGCTCTCGTAAAAGCAACGTCGGTTCAGCAATAAAAATCTTATGATACATGCAAACCTACGATTTGCCGTACTCCTGCTCCTGGGCATGTTCCTGTTGCCAATGTCGGTGTCAGCAGCATCGATGCCCATCACGGGCTGGGCATGGTCCGCAGCAACAGATAAGGCGACGGGTGTCTCAACGCCGTTCCAAGGATGGATCCATTTTGGCGGTACTGGGACGACCTACGGTGTAAAGGAGGATACCACCACAGGAGCACTGTCCGGCTACGCATGGTCGTCTAATTTGGGTTGGATCACATTCAATGCTGCAGACGTGACCGGCTGTCCATCTGGCACATGTGCGCCAGCAGTTGACCTTTCCACAGGTAAACTTTCTGGGTGGGCGCGTGCCTGTGCGGCATTTGCAAACAAAAATGTGTGTTCGGGTGCGCTCGAGTCAGGTTCTGGCGTTTGGGACGGCTGGATACACCTGTCGGGATCGAATTACCAAGTGGTGCAAAATAAAGACTGCACGTGGAGTGGCTATGCGTGGGGATCCGACGCCATTGGAAATATAAGTTTTACGGGCAGTCTTTATGGGGTGCAAGGCACGCTCAATGATCCCACGTGCCAAGGAGGTCCTGGGAAGGCCGATCTGACGGTCGTCTCGTTTGCCCCGGCGACAGCGATTGTCGGCCAAGCAACAACCTTTACTGCAACAGTCAGCAATACGGGCAATGCGGCAACCCCTTCCACAAATCCTTCTTTTAATTCGACCGTGTATGTGTGTACGGATGGCGACACGACATGCACGTCGGCGGTGGACAGTGCGGTAATCG
>OMJE01000013.1 GCA_900299275.1 bacterium
AAAGTCGTCGCCTACCTGCCCCACTTCTGCAAGACCGAGCGCTCTAAACGCCCCCTCGAGCTGCCGCGCGATTGCGAGAAATCCCTCTGGCACTTCTCCGTGCTCTTTGGCCCGCTCAAGAGCATCGAAGGCCGGAAGCAGCGTCTCGACTGCCCTTATCTTACCCTTCGATTCTGCCGCCCTCGAAGCATCTTCGCCACGCTTCAGAAGGTTCACATAGTCGGCTTTCGCACGCTGCCAGCCGTCCATGTACTCCTGCTTGTCCTTCTGACACGCTTTTAAGTCTGCACGTATCTTTGCAATCTTGTCTTCGGGGCGCTGCTCTACACCCTCTTCGCCCTCCTCCAACACCACATCATTCTGTTCTTCGCTCATAACTCTACTATGCCCTAAATACTGCGTATTTTCAAATAATCGTGTAAAGTAGCCGCAGACTGTTCGCAAGGAGTAATGCATGAGTACGAGATGGTTTTTGTGGGCCATCAACGATGACCCGCGAACAAATGAGTACCTCGCCAGCATGATCGGCCCTCAGTACCCGGAAGCAGCGCACCTCGACGTTCGCTGCGCCGATAACGCGCGTCGCAACCTCTGGGAATGCCGCCACGGCTACCTGCAAGTGAAGATCGCCCTTACTGCAAGGACGATCTTCCACCTCCATCTGGAGGTCTTCGCGAAGGAAGGAGACGGTCCCACGGTGCAGTGGAACCTGTGGAAGCCCGAACTGCGTCGACGAGCTCGTCAAAAACGGATTCTTCGATCAAAAGTACGGACGGCATCCTGAATGCCGAAAGCCCCCGCCTTGCGCGGGGGCTTTTTCTACAGCGCAATCTTTCGATGCAAAATCTTTGCGCAGCCAACACAGGCAGTAGCTCGATTGTTCACCTCCCGCACAATGCCATTTGTTACCCATTTCTCAAGGGCCGTCGTATCGGACGTGTAGTTTAGCGAGTGCAGAACTACAATAGCAACGTGACGATCCAGACCATTCGCCGGTACACTGAAGACCGACACCATGGTGTCGAGCGCCTGACCCGTATGCCCCACCTTGCCTCCCACAAAATTCTCAAGGGCAGAAAACTCATTATAGTTATTGAACATAAAGGTAAGTCCGTTACGCGACGTCAGCTGTTTTTGCGGCGTGCGTGTTATGTCCCAGACGAATGATTTTTTGTTCGTCAAATAAACTGCAAGCCGATACAGGTCTTCAGTCGTTGAGATGTTGTCAGAAGAAATGCCGCTTGGATCGGCATACCGCGTGTTCGACATATCGAGCGCTTTTGCCGTGGTGTTCATCCAGGCAATGAACCCTGGCGCTCCGTAATAGTTAGCAAGTGCCGTTGCAATATCGTTATTCGATTCCATGAGGAGCGGATACAAAAGATCGCTCACAAGAAATGTTGATTGACGCGCCGTAGCCTCCGATATCGTATGCTTCACGATACTCGTTGGCACCTCGATTTCTCTATCAAACATGATGGTCTCGTTTGCGACGAGCGCCGTCATAAGTTTTGTCACCGATGCAATCGGCCACGTACTCGTCGCGTCGTGTTCAAGCAATACGTCTCCCGTATCAATATCAGCAACTAAATATGACGATGCCGATACCGCAGGACTCGCGTCGGATGTAAGACTGAGAGACTCCAGTGTTTGGCGTTTCCCCGGATCGTACACAAAAAGACCCGTGCCTTTTTGCACAAACGCGTAGACTTTCTTTGCGTCTTCGGTCGAGAGTCGGATGCACCCGCCCGAGTAGGACGTAGCAACGGGTGTGCCGTCCACAAAGTATGGCCAGCCATGGATGAAATAATTGCCATAGAACTGCATGCTGTAGGGCATATACACTTGCTCACGGCGATTCAAATGATTCTCCTCACGCGTAAGGACGGTATAGTAGCCACTCGGTGTTTCGTATGCACTTCCCGGTCTTCCTTTCGTTAAAATAGGATACTCCGCAACAACCGCGCCGTTCTCGTAGAGCGCCAGTTTCATGTTCACTAGATCAGCTGTAACAAATTTCCCCGTCCGCGGCACCACCGTATCTACATTCAGTGATGCAATCGTGCGTTCAGACATAGATTCCGAGTTAGCGCCCTGGTCGATGGCCGGCGGAGGCGTTAGAGAACGCGCTACTTCAGCAGTCGCGGTTTCTCTTTGAGCAAAGTACGTATAGGCCGTGGTGGCACTAGAGGGAGCTATGGCGATCAAAAAGCCGGAGAGCACGACCGCCTTGGCAAAAAAAGAAAAACCCTTCCAGTCGAATTCGTGAGACAGCTGCATAAGTACGTGTACAGTATAGCGTCATCACGCGCGTTTACAGCTCCGTCATCAACAAGAAAACGCCCCGTTCGGCATGCCGAACGGGGCGTTGGTTATGGCACCTTGTGGTGCAGTTACTGAGCGTTGCTTGCGACCGACTCGGCAGTCGGCGTCGGCTTTTCCGATCCCGTGAGGTGCGGCAGGTTGTCCTTCAGCAGGCCAGCCATGAGCACCGACGCGATGGAATCGCTTCCGCCGCCGTTCGCTCCGCCGATCATGATCTGCGGCACGAGCGGGATCTTGGCTTCCGCCAGGGCCCGGACCGACTCGATCGCACGGTAGTTCTCCTGTCCGATCGCCGCGGT
>OMJE01000014.1 GCA_900299275.1 bacterium
ATAACACGAAGAAGGCCGAAGCAGGCGAAAAGCACATTTCACTTGCGGACAAGGCGAATGTCGATGTGATTATGGGAGCGAGCCTTCCGCTCACATATGCATCAGAACATTTCTTTGCCATGAAGGTGCTCGCGGAAATGCTGGGCGGGACGAGCTTTACCTCGCACCTTATGCAAACAATCCGTGAGCGCGATGGCCTGACTTATGGCGTCTATGCGCGACTTGCCGGACTCGAGGGTGGCGCCGATGGCTATCTCAAGATATGGGCAAACTTTTCCCCCGCGCGCTATGCGCACTCTGTGGACATGCTGAAAAAGGAAGTGAGCAACTTCTTCTCTCTGGGCATCACGGGCGAAGCCCTCGAGCGTAATAAGGAGCGCATTTGTGGGGCGTATCAGGTCTCACTTTCGACGACTACGGGACTTGCCAGTGTGCTGCACAATCTCGCGACGCAAGGGCGACCACTCGACTATCTCGAGACCTTTCCACAACACATTGAAACGGTAACACTCGATGCGGTGCATGCAGCCTCTGACCTCATACCGAAGCGCGACCTTTCCATCGTCGCCGCAGGCACGTTCCCAAAAAGCTGATATAGTACCTTCATTATGAAGGTATCCGAGGTGCGCAGCAGATATCTCGAATTCTTTAAGAAGCGGGGACACGTCGTTATCCCGTCGGCACCGATTGTGCCCGAAAATGATCCCACGACCCTCTTTACGAGCTCGGGGATGCAGCCCCTTGTGCCGTATCTCTTGGGCGAACCGCATCCGGAGGGTGCGCGTCTTGTCGATGCGCAGACCTCGTTTCGCGCTGGCGACATCGAAGAAATAGGCGACAATCGCCACACCACCTTTTTTGAGATGCTCGGCAACTGGTCGCTCGGCGACTATTTCAAACAGGAACAACTTCCTTGGATCTTCGAATTTCTCACTAGCACAGAAGAAGGTCTTGGGCTGGATCCAGAGAAGCTGTACGTAACAACCTTCGCCGGTGACGACGAGGTGGGTGTGGCTGCTGATACGGAATCGATTGAGATTTGGAAGCGACTGTTCAGTGAAAAGGGCATAGACGCAACCTTTGTTGAGATAGGCACTGAAGAGCGCGGTGGTGAGGTTGGTATGCAGGGCGGACGTATTTTCTCGTATGGTTCAAAGAAGAATTGGTGGAGCCGTGCGGGCGTGCCGGCCAAGATGGCGGCTGGTGAGCCAGGCGGGCCCGACTCTGAAATATTTTTCGACTTCGGTCTTCCGCATGACACAAAGTTTGGCAAGGAATGCCATCCGAATTGTGACTGTGGGCGCTTTGTCGAGATCGGGAACTCGGTCTTTATGCAATTCATAAAGCAGGAGGACGGCAGCTTCGCCGAACTCCCGAAGAAAAACGTCGACTTCGGTGGCGGTCTCGCGCGCATCGTCGGCGCCACAACGGGTAACGATGACATCTTTATGATTGACGTCTTCGATGCGGCGCGTGCTGTGCTCGAAGCACGCTCGGGTAGGAAGTATGAAGACGCAGCGGTGACGCGCTCATTCCGTATTGTGCTCGATCATATGCATGCTGCTGCATTCTTTATCGCCTCGGGCATTAAACCTTCTAATGCAGAGCAGGGGTATGTGCTTCGCCGCCTCATTCGTCGTGCGATTCGCGAGGCAGACAAACTTGGCATTAAAGAAGCCGTTCTTGCTGAAGTTGCCGAGGGCTTTGGCCGTGCCTATGCCGATGCGTATCCGTTTGTTCTCGCGAGCGCCGAACTCATTAAGGAAGAACTCGAAAAGGAAGAAGCACAATTTCGTAAAACACTTGCGCAAGGCATGCGTGAACTCGAGAAGATGGGCAATACGATTGATGCCTTCACGCTTTTCACGACCTATGGCTTTCCCATAGAGCTTACGGCTGAAATTGCAAAAGAGAAGGGAATCACGATAGACGAGGAGGCAGTGCAAAAAAAGATGGAGGAGCACCAGGCGCTCTCGCGTGCGGGCGCAGCGCAAAAATTTGCCGGCGGTCTTGCTGATCATGCTGAAGAGACCATTCGCTATCACACGGCGCATCATCTTCTTTTAAAAGCACTTCAAATGGTGCTCGGGCCAGATGTTCATCAGCGAGGGAGCAATATCACAAGTGAGCGCCTGCGCATAGACTTTTCGTATGGCGCAAAAATGACCGACGAGCAGAAACGCGAGGTGGAACGCATCGTAAATGAGAAAATTACTGAAGCGTTGCCCGTGGTACGCACGGATATGCCAAAGGCAGAAGCAGAAAAACTGGGTGCCGAACATGAATTCGGTGCTGTGTATCCCGACATTGTTTCGGTGTACTCGGTCGGACCGCTCGAGAGCGCCTTTTCAATTGAGTTTTGTGGCGGTCCCCACGTATCAAACACCAGCGAACTAGGCGAAGGAGGTAAGCATTTTAAAATAATTAAAGAAGAAGCGTCATCGGCTGGCGTTCGTCGCATAAAAGCCGTACTTGCGTAACATTCATTTCAAAAGGCAGTGTGCGTCGCGCTCGTGCGTCTTTTTGTGATGCTAGTATACGTGCATGGGATTGTTCTCACGCTCGCGTATTGAAACAGTTGCGCTCATTGATGTGGGCGCGCGTTCCATTGAGGCCGGTTTGGCATTGTATGTAACGGACCAGATACCATATCTGGCTTACAGTACTGCCGTGCCCATCGAGACACCGACGCAAGAAGGTGACCATGAAGCGATGCTGCGCGCGCTCGGAGAGGCGCTACGTCGGCTCCATGAACAGGGTGTGCCCGCCCTCATTCGGTTGACGGGATCGGCAACAATCTCATCTGCGCTCGTGTCGCTCGATGCTCCCTGGCAAGAGACAGGGGTGTATACACACATGATCGCGCGCGAGAAGCCCTTTGTGGTTACACAAAAGATGGTGCAGGATGCTATCGATACGTTGACGCCGCCCGAAAGGGGCGTTCACTATACGGATGTGAGCGTTGTTGGCACCATAGTGAATGGCTATGAAGTGCGGTCGCCATACGGAAAGCGAGTGCAACAAGTGTCGGTCATTGTGCTCACGTCGCATATGGAGGAATCACTCCACAGTCGATTGATTGAAGCGGTACAAACACTTGGCAGAGGATTAGAGGTGTCGATACTTGCCGGTGCGTCGCTCCGGTACCAGGCGCTTCGTATTTTGTTTCCGCACGAGAAAGATGTGCTTCTTGTTGATGCGACGAGACCGTTGCCAGAGATAGCGCTCGTACGTAAAGGAGTGCTCATTGCCGTATCTGAAACCTCGCAGAGCGTCTCGTCGGACAATGAAGCTGGCCCGGGAGACTTAATGAACGGTCTCACGACCATCGCAAAGTCGTATCCTCTTCCGCATACAATACTGCTTCTGGCCCGCACTGAGCGGCTGCGCTCTTCTGTCGGAATACTTAATGCCTTGCACTATGATGCTTTTGGTAGGGTAGACAGCCCGCCCCGCATCATCCCGCTCGTCGCGGGTACTATGAAGAGTGTGGTGCGTGTGGCTACAACCGAATCGCCAGATTTACCGTTGTTGCTCATGGCCCTGTATTACCAGTATCTTGAACAGCGCCCCTAGATGGGTTCGTGCTACACTGTACCCATAGTCGTTTAGAGATTTGTATTTGGTATATCCATAACTTATATATGCATAAATTTGACGACATCATTCCACCATCGCGCCGGCGTGAATCGGAGCCGGCACCGCGTTCTGCTGCCACTCCGCGGCGAACGCACCATAAACGCAATTTCCCATACGTGACGCTAGTCGTTGTTGCGGTTGTGATTGCCGCTTCATTTGGCGCGTTGCTCTATTTTGCAAGTGCACGAATTGAGGTGATGCCAAAAACGGCGCGTGCCGACGTGCAAGGTACCTTTACGGCAGGGTCTGCTGATGGACAGCTTCCTTACAAGATTGTGACCGTACTACGAGCGGCATCGAAGTCCGTTCCAGGAACTGGTACTAAGACCGTAACGAGCAATGCAGCGGGCACCATCACTATTTACAATGCACAATCTAAAGAGCAGAAATTGATCGCTAACACCCGCTTCACGACCGATGGAAAGTTGATGTTCCGCATCAAGTCTCCCGTAACGGTGCCTGCGGGAACGGCGGCAAAACCTGGGAGTGTGCCGGCCCAGGTCGTCGCTGATCAGC
>OMJE01000015.1 GCA_900299275.1 bacterium
AGGGCAAATAGCTCGCGGCGTATTTCAGCTGCGCGTTCAAACTTTTCATAGCGGGCTGCAGTCTTCATCTCTCGTTCGAGCGTAGTGCGGAGCTTCTTTCCCTGTCCGCTTAAAAAGAGCGCGACATTACGAATCGTCTTACGATATTCTTTTACATCTACTGTTTTGGGGTACTGATGAATCTGCTTGTTAAATTCGATGCGCGCCGTGTGGTGCTTGTTTACCTTGAGCGCTTGTACCGGGCGTGCGGTGTCATAAAACGGAAAGATACGTTGCAAAAGGCGCAGGGCCTCCTTGAGCTGTGCGCCCGACGGAAACGGACCAAAGATTTTCCCGAAGGTCTGCCCATGCTCTATTTTCTTGTGAGCAAAGTCGATATCTTTGCCACGCACGGAAAGTACGCGCGGCAAATCTTCGTCGGTGAGGACAACGTATAGAAAACTTGAGTCATCCTTGCCTTCGACGTTTGCGGGCGGCATGTATTTCTTTATGAGTGCCGCTTCTCGCACAAGCGCTTCGAGCACTGTAGGTGCCGTCTCGTGTATCACGGTCTCAGCGCGTGTCACCATGTCGACAATGCGCGGTCCACGCGTGGCGATCAGGTCGTCGTCGAAGTAGCTGCGCACGCGATCGCGCAAGCTTGTTGCCTTACCTACGTACAGAACCTTTTTTCCCCTCTTAAAGAGGTATACCCCGGGGACTTCGGGCAGGTTCTGTACGGATTTGTGGCGAATATCCATATATGTAAGAGTAACCGTTTCACTAATACTTTACAAGAAAAGTACGGTGTGTCGCTATACCAGCGGCATACAGAGGATGCTAAAGAGCAGCCCGCTAGCAACGCCACTAAACACCCTTGTAAACATAGGGGCCACAGTCATAGCTCGTGTGTACAACCATTGACAAATAAGCAATAAGATGCTAATATGCAGTGAGACAAAAGCAGGCACCCATGCCGTAAATGGGAAAGGTACAGAACATGTTCAAGAAGTTTGCAATTGTGGCTTTCTTTCTATCCTTTGTGGTCTTTGCGGTCGTTGATAGCTGCACAAAAAACACGCCGGAAGAATTGAAGAAAAATCACGACGAGTGGGCAAAGGGCGAAGCGGAGCGCGTGCTTGATGGCATGATCTTCATCAAGGATGCTAAGGGACGCTGCTTCGTGTATTACGAGACAGGGTTCGGTCACACCGCGACCAAAAGCCTTGCGCCTATCGACTGCAGTACGATCGCTGAGGACGAATTTGTGAAGCCTGAATGATCTTTCTAAACTGAGCAGAAATTCTGCTCCCCCGTCACAATACTGTGGCGGGGTTTTTTTATTTCTTTTTCTGCTTTTGGCGCTTCATGAGTGTTGCTAGGTACTCCCCCGTATAGGAGCCCTCAGTCTTTGCAACATCCTCAGGCGTGCCGGTGGCGATGATCTTGCCGCCCTTAACTCCTCCTTCGGGGCCGAAGTCGATCAGGTAGTCAGCACTCTTGATCACATCGAGATTGTGTTCAATGACGACCACAGTGTTGCCGCGATTGACGAGTTCTTGAAGAATCTCAATGAGTTTCTGTACGTCATCGTAGTGAAGGCCCACGGTTGGCTCGTCGAGCAGATAGAGTGTCTTCATCGAGACGGGTCGATAGAATTCGCTGGCTATCTTTACGCGCTGTGCCTCGCCGCCAGAAAGCGTCGTAGCACTTTGGCCAAGTGTGAGGTACTCCAGGCCAGTAGCATTGAGCGACTGCAGTCGTTCTGCGATTGCTGGAATATCGCCGAAGAACTTCTCTGCCTCTTCGATGGTCATCTGAAGGACTTCATAAATATTTTTCCCGCGGTAGGTTACTTCAAGCGTTTCTTTCATAAAGCGTTTGCCCATACAGATGTCGCAGGTCACATACACCGTTGGGAGGAAGTGCATCTCCACCGCTACAGAGCCATTGCCCTGACATGCCTCACAGCGGCCACCAGGCACGTTGAATGAAAAGCGTCCAGGCTTCCATCCGCGTGCACGCGCTTCTGGTGTTGATGAGAAAAGATCACGGATATGATTGAACGCTCCCGTGTAGGTAGCTGGGTTACTGCGTGGCGTGCGGCCGATTGGCGATTGATCGATGAGGACCGTGCGGCCCACGTATTCAGTGCCGGTCAGGGAGACACAGTGCTCGAGCTTTGTTTCGCGGCGACTCTGGCGCGCTGCTATGTTTCGATGGAGCACATCATAGAGAAATGTTGATTTTCCACTGCCAGATACGCCCGTGATACAGACGAGACGTCCGAGCGGCACATCAATGTTTTGATTTTTTAGATTATGAAGTGTAGCGCCGCGCACTTTGATCCAACCCTTTTCGCGCTCACGTCGCTCTTCTGGGATTTTGATTACCTTCTCTTCACGCAGATACCCAAGTGTCGAAGACCCGCTCTCGTTTTCTTTTGCCGTAAGTAGGTCGTCGAGCCAGCCGCTTGCGACGACAGAGCCACCGTGCGTGCCAGCGCCGGGGCCAATATCGACGAGATAGTCCGCAGCATAAATGGTGTCTTCATCGTGTTCGACGACGACGATCGTGTTGCCAAGCTCTTTGAGCGTGAGCAGCGTTTCGATAAGACGGTCGTTGTCGCGCTGATGGAGACCAATGGTCGGCTCATCGAGCACATACAGAGCACCGGTAAGGCCGCTGCCTAGCTGTGAGGCAAGGCGAATGCGCTGACTCTCGCCGCCGGAAAGCGTTGCAGCCGAACGATCGAGCGTCAAATAATCGAGACCCACGTCGAGCATAAAAGTGAGACGACTGTTGATCTCACGCAGGATTGGCGCAGCGATATCTTTCTTCATTTCCGAAAGCTCGATGGTGTCCACGAACGTTTTTGCTTCCTTGATCGACATACTAGTGAAGTCGACGACATTGCGACCAAGAGTTTTGTCATTGGTGCTTTTTAGATAGACGCGAAGTGCTTCAGGGCGAAGGCGCTTCCCTTCGCACACGCTACAGATGGCTTCAGAAAAAAGTGATTCCGTACCAAGACCATTACATGCCGGACAGGCTCCATACGGCGAGTTAAAGGAGAATAGGCGCGGCTCCACTTCGGGGAATGATGCGCCGTCATCGGGACAGATGAACTTGCTTGAAAGTGTCTCCACTTCCCCGTTCGCATGCTTGATCTTCACGAGACCATCAGCTTCCTTGAGTGCGAGCTCGAGCGCTTCGCTTAAACGCTCTCGAGCTGCTGCGCCGGTGCGTATAAATTCAGATACAAAAATGCTGTCGACGACGGCGTCGATACTATGTTGCTTATTGCGGTCGAGGACAATCTTCTCGCGTAGCGAGTGCGGTTTCCCGTCGATAACTACTTTCTCGTACCCCTTTCCGAGTAGGTCATAGAGGAGTTGGTAGTACTCACCTTTGCG
>OMJE01000016.1 GCA_900299275.1 bacterium
CCGTACACAATACCGGTACCGAACATGTGCTTGTATGAATTCTGGCGGTGCAATTCATAATTTATTTTTTCGAGATGGTCCACAATCTCTCGATGTTCTTCTTTCGTCATAGGGGCAGTATACCCTCTACCTTAAATGCTATTTGTTTGAAATGTGTATAGCGTCACTCATCATCCGGCTATACTAAAGAAATGACACACGACGCACTGCGCGAAGCATTACAAGCTGTAATAAAAGGCGATGTCAGCGAAGCTCCTGAAGAGATAGCAAAGATGAGCCGCGATGCCTCGCTTTTCACTCGCACACCCGACCTCATTGTGTACCCAAAGGATGCTGATGATGTAAGCGCACTCGTGCGCGAGGCGGCGCGTCTAAAAAAGGAAGGTGTTGAAATTTCCCTCACGGCTCGCGCGGCTGGCACGTGCATGTCGGGCGGACCACTCACGCGTAGTGTCGTCGTGAACTTCATGAAATATATGAATCACCTGGACGAGGTTACCGAAGACCATGCACGCACCGAGCCCGGCGTCTTTTACCGGGACTTCGAAAAAGCGACCCTCGCACACGGTGTCATACTTCCTTCCTATCCGGCTTCCCGTGAACTTGCCGCACTGGGCGGCATGGTTGCAAATAACTCGGCCGGCGAACGGACACTCGAGTATGGCCAAACCAGCCGCTATCTTGAAGAGCTCGATGTAGTGCTCTCGGACGGCTCACGTACAACCTTTAAATCACTCACGCCGGAACAGGTCGAGGAAAAGAAAAAACTCACAACACTTGAGGGCGCGATTTATCGCGGCGTAGATCAATTGCTGACGGCGAACGCGAAACTAATCGAGTCACATCGACTCAAGGTGTCGAAAAATGTCGCTGGTTATGCGCTTGCGGATGTGCGCGATTCGCGCACCGGCGCGACCAATCTTGCTAAGCTTATTGCGGGATCACAAGGCACACTCGCCCTCTGGACGAATGCAAAGTTAAAACTGGTGAGACCAAAAGGGCACCGCGCCATGATGGTCGTCTTTCTGTACGATATGAAGCTCTTGCCTGAAATAATTACTCGTGTGCTGCCATTGAAACCAGAATCATTCGAGTCTTATGATCGTCACACCTTTGAACTGGCCGTGCGTTTCCTTCCCGGCATGCTCGGACAGATGGGCCTCGTGAAAGCTGCGGAACTCGGTATTGATTTCATACCTGAAGTCGCCATGGTCGCTGCGGGCGGCGTACCGGAAATGATTTTGATGGCAGAATTCGCCGCCGATACCGAAGCAGAAGCCGATGCGCAAGCCGAACACGCAAAAGCAACGCTCACTGATTTGAAGCTCACTGTAAAAATCGAAAAAAATGAGCGCGAGTCAGAGAAGTATTGGATTGTGCGACGCGAAAGCTTCGCGCTCTTGCGCAAGAATATGAAAAATTTGTATCCCGTACCCTTTATCGATGACTTCGTGATTCCGCCGCTTAAATATCCGGAGTTTATGCCACGCCTGAACGCCCTCCTCGATCAGTACAAAGACCATATGACGTATACCGTGGCGGGACACATTGGCAATGGCAACTTCCACCTCATTCCGCTCATGGATCTTACAAAGCAAGAAAATCGCGACATAATCTTGGAGCTCGCACCCAAGGTATATAAGCTCGTTATTTCCTACGGCGGCACGACGACCGGCGAACACAATGACGGCATCATTCGCACACCCTATCTGCCGATGCTCTATGGTGAAGAAATGGTTGCCTTGTTCAAAAAAGTTAAAGAGCTATTTGATCCTCAAAATATCATGAACCCTGGCAAGAAAGTAGGCGGTACCTTTGAGGATGTAAAGCGCGACATGCTCACCGTAAACGTACACTAATTCTTGCAGAGCCTCTGTAGTTTGCTATTCTCAATCGTATGAAACGATTTTTTGCAACGGTCATCGTGCTCTTGCTTGCGCTCGCGATGATCATTTCACTCGTGCCCGGTCTCGCGTCCGGCTTGCGCCGCTAAAAGCAACGCAACGCGCTCCTCAGCACTCCGCCGACTATACACAGGGTATAGTTTGCCCCTTTGTCAACATTCTGATATAGTGCGAACACTCGCAGAGGAATGAGAACTTCATAGCGTCTCACCGACCTACAAAGTGTTCAGTTTCGGCGAGGTTAACCGGTTAGTTATCTTGCATGGACAATCAATCAGTTCAGGGAAACAAGCTCTACGTAGGCGGCATTCCCTACCGCTCGACAGAAGATGATCTTAAGAAGGCCTTTAGCGAGGCCGGCTCGGTCGTTTCTGCCAGCATTATCAGCGATCGTATGACGGGCCGCTCACGCGGTTTCGGCTTTGTCGAAATGGCTTCTGAAGCAGAAGCACAGGCGGCAGTTGATCGTTGGGATGGCAAGGAATTCGATGGGCGTACGCTCTCCGTTTCCTTTGCTCGCCCGCAGGGTGAGCGCCCTCCTCGCCGCGAAGGCGGTTTTGGAGGCGGCAACAGCGGCGGCTACGGTCGCGGCGGCTACTAAGCCATCGCGAGCAGGCAGCTCACGAGAACGCCCGGCTTTTGCCGGGCGTTCTGCTTTCTATGCTACTTTTTAAAAACAATGACGAACGATGAAAGACACGTGCTCACAGAGAAATACAACGGTATTCCATCGCCGGCTTTTGCTGCGGACTGTGAGCGACTTTCCAAAGGTGAACCACTTGCCTACGTGATCGGCTGGCAGCCCTTTCTTGGTCTGCGTATATATCTCGATTCACACCCGCTCATTCCCCGACCGGAGACGGAGTGGTGGAGTGAAAAAATGCTTCAACGAATGGGCGCAGGCGATACGCTCTCATCGAGTGAGTTGCCGGCCGAGCCGAAAATATTAGATCTCTGCGCCGGCTCCGGCGCCATCGGCTGTGCCGCCCTGAAATACCTCCCGCATGCGGAGGTGTACTTTGCCGAGATCGACCCTACTCACGAAGCCACCATACGTAAAAACATCCGCGAGAATGGTCTCGATGATGCGCGCGTTCATATCGGCAGTGGCGATCTCTTTACGCCCATTGCTGGCATGCAGTTTGATCTCATTGCTGCGAATCCCCCGTATATCCCCGCACATCGAATTCTGGACGCGAGCGTGATCGAGCACGAGCCGCACCAAGCACTCTTTAGCGGCGACGATGGCCTTGAACTCATTCGCCGCATTGCAGCCGAATTGCGCGACCATCTTTCTTCACACGGTCAACTTTGGCTTGAGTGCGACCGAGACAACATTGAACAAGCATCTGCCCTCTTTACCGCCCGTGGTTTTACGTCTGCCATACACACCGACCAGTATGCCGTGCCACGCTACCTTGTAGTATCATAGGCGCATGCCGACCGAGCCCTTGCGCGCGTTTTCTCTTCCGCAATTTCTAGGTTTTTTTCACAATTCCGTTTTTTCGCTTAAGACGCTATTCGTCTTTTTCTTCGTCTGCGCCGTCATCTATTGGATGATCGAGACAGTCATCTCTATCTACCACTGGTGGGTCTACGCACACAGCCCAAGGGTTTCATCGCTCGCAGTGATAACACACCTCGGCGTTTCGGGAATTCTGCTTTTGTTCACACTTTCTGGACTGCTATGAAAACACTTGAACTTAATCCCAATGAATTCATAGTACTGAAAGCACGCAAGCACTGGTTCTTCTTTGCGGTCAGCCTTCTGCCCTACGTCTTTCTTGCGCTCATTCCGCTACTGTTTGGGCCGTTGCTCGGCCTCCTTCCGCAAACGGCGCCCTATGCCGAAAACTTGAGCCTCGCTCAACCCCTTATGCGCTTATTTTTGGGAACCTGGCTCCTGCTTACATGGACCGCAGCATTCAATATCTTTACGCGATACTTTTTGAGCATGTGGATACTTACGAATGAACGCATCGTGGCCGTCAAACAGCAACACTACTTCGATCGTGAAGTCTCTTCGGTTTTTCTTAATCGCGTGCAAGACGTTACGAGTAACGTATTTGGCATCATCCCATCACTCTTAAGCTATGGCACGATCACGGTACAAAGCGCCGGTGCCCACGAAGAATTCATCATGAGCAATATCCCAAACCCTGATGAACTCCGCGACCTCATTCTGAAATACGTACCTGAAGAAGGCGAAGTTCCTGGACTCTAGAATCGTTTGGGAATGCGGTACGACGTGTGATAAAATCGCCGCATGACTCCGCCGCTTTCGACTGACTCTTACAAGGGTGTCCGAGATTTTTATCCCGAGGATTGGATGCGTCTTGCCTACCTTTTTGAACGGCTCCGCCACGAGCTCGCTCTCTGGGGATATGAGGAATACAATGCGTCGCCGCTCGAGCGCGCTGAGCTCTATGAAGCAAAATCCTCGCAGGAAATCGTAAACGAGCAAACCTACACCTTTACAGACCGCGGTGAGCGCCGTGTGACTTTGCGACCTGAAATGACACCGACACTCGCGCGCATGGTGGCAGCAAAACGACGCGAGCTCGCCTTTCCATTGCGCTGGTTTTCCATTCCTAATGTATTCCGCTATGAGCGCCCGCAACGCGGTCGCTTGCGCGAGCACTATCAGCTCAATGTGGACCTTGTTGGCGCATCTGCTGGCGCAGCAGATCTTGAGGTTATACGTCTAGCCGCTTCACTGCTCACCTCCCTCGGCGCGAGTGCCGAAGACTTTGTTATCAAGATCAATTCGCGCAGACTCTTGAATGCAGCCTGCGCTGCCGCTCATCTCGAAGGTGATGCGGCCCAGCACTATCTACGTGCGCTTGATCGTAAGGACAAGATGAGCGCAGAAGATTTTGCAGCCACAGTGGCAACACTTGGTGGTGACGATCCGCTGCGCCACATCGAGGAACCTACGGGCGCGGTAGCAGAAGCAAAGGAAGAACTCTTTGCGCTCATCGAAGACCTGCGTGCAGCAGGAGTAACCAATGCCGTCTTTGAACCCACGATCACGCGCGGATTTGACTACTACACCGGTGTGATTTTTGAAGTCTATGATACTGATCCAGCAAACGCGCGTGCACTCTTCGGTGGCGGTCGCTATGACGAGCTGCTCGCTCTGTTTGGCGGTGACCCCATTCCAGCCATCGGTTTTGGAATGGGTGACGTTGGCCTGCGCGATTTTCTCGAGACGCACGGACTCGTGCCACATGACATTGGCCTTATACCGACAGTCTACATTGGAACACCCGACAGCACGGACATTCGCGAAGCACAAAGGCTGGCCGACACGCTCCGCAAATCACACATTCGCGTCTTTGTGAACCTTTCATCACGCTCGCTTGGCGACCAAATAAAGGACGCCCTAAAACGCTCTGTCCCGTACTTCATCGCGTACGGATCCGAGGAAGTCAAAACGGGTTCGGTTAAAGTAAAAGAACTGGCAACGAGCAGCGAGACGCTTGTGTCGGTAGCAGAACTCCCGTCGGCTCTCGGTTCACACGCATAGGCACTATGCGCGCCATTACTTTCGACATCGAGTCAATTTCCGATTCCGCAGTGCGCGGCAGAGTCGATGTGAACGAACAGGAACTTACGGTGGTTGCTGTGCATGACTCGACCACCGACTCCTACACTTCTTATACCAAAGAAGAACTGCCCTTATTGTGGCCACTGCTCGAGAGTGCCAATCTGCTCATCGGTTTTAATTCAAACAACTTCGACATCCCCCTCTTGAACCGTTATTACCCCGGTGACCTGACGCGAATTCCCTCGCTCGACTTGCTTGAAGAAGTACAGAAAGTGCTTGGACGTCGTATCCGCCTACAGTCGCTTGGCGAAGCGACGCTCAAAAAGGGAAAGACAGGAGACGGCCTTATTGCGCAGGAATGGTGGCGCGCGGGCGATCATGAAAAAGTTCGCAAATATTGTATCGAGGACGTGCGTCTTACGCGTGCGCTCTATGATTACGCAAAAACGAACGGCATACTAAAGTACAAAGAACTGCGCACCATTCGCGATATCAAGCTCGACACGTCACTCTGGGAACATCCGGAAACGCGTGTCGCACCGATTCTCACCCATGCCCTGCAATTATGACAACTTCCCGTACCATACCCATCGCCATAGTTATTGGAGGACTCATCGTTGCAGGCGCGGTGTATTTCTCCAGCTCCTCCCATCTATTTCAAACTTCACAATCGGAGGGTGACCCGTCTCTGATTCGCCCCGTCAGCGCCGCTGATCATATTTTGGGCAATCCCACAGCCCCCATAAAAATAGTCACCTATTCCGATTTCGATTGCGATTACTGCAAAGAATTCCATGGCGTCATGCAGCGCATCATTGCCGATCGTGGCGCCGATGGAAAGGTTGCGTGGGTTATGCGCGAATTCCCTCTTACTGAAATCCACACGAATGCACTCACCCACGCAGAGGCCGCTGAGTGCGTTGCAAAAACGGCTGGTAATAATGCCTTCTTCCTGTTTACAGAAAAACTCTTTGCCAACCAACCCGCAAATCCAAACATGTATGGTTCGTATGCTGCAGATGCAGGTGCTCCCTCAGCAGCTTTTTCTGATTGCTACACGAAAGCCGCTGCTACGGTCGACCCGACCATCATGACCGACCGGAAAAATGCGCTCGATATGGGTGCAAAAGGAACGCCCTTTTCCATTATGCTAGTGAACGGAAAAGCGCCCATCGTGATGGACGGCGGCTACACCTACGACGCCGTCATGTACCTCATCGACCAGCAGCCCGTGAGTCGCTAATCGAGTAGCGACAAGCGGTACGCCGTGAACGAATCTTCACCCTCGAACATATCCGAAGGGTTAGGCAAAAACACTTTCCGTGTTCGAAGTTCTTCCGTTGCGTCATTTATAAGCCGGCGAAATACTTCAAAGTCTTGTTGTATGGTCTCAAAATCAAGCACATAGCGGCGCATCTGTGCGGAGCCATCAGCATTTTTACGCTTCTTGCACTCATACACGATGAATTGGCGCACTGGTCGTTCAAACAATTGACTCACGGTGTGATAATTGAAAATCGCCTGCATGATAAAGAGCGGTTTTTGCGCGGCGCTTTTGCTAAAAGAGTCCACGAATTTGTGATCAACAATATCGATGTGCCCGGGATACGCACGCGACTCAATGACCAGGTCTGAAATGGCTTTCAAAGGAAGCGCGTGTCCATCCACTGACACGACACCGGACACTTCAACACCGAGCACCTTGTGCTTTGGCGCACGCGCTAAGTAAAACCCAACGGCCTGCAGATAATCTTTTTCCATTGAATCGCGTTTCATCTTTTTAGCGCGCGATGTTTTGGCGACTCCGAAGTTTATCTCAAAATCAGGTACGGACCGCAGGTACTCGAGACCAAGACGAGTCGCTGTTTCTTTATCCGCGCCACTGTAAAAATGCTCTAACGCCTTATGACCTGCGCGTCCTATGACTGCCGCGGGGCCCGATGGCGTGTCGTAAATTTTAAGGACGTACCGCTTGTGCCACGCTAGCGGATTGCGCAGAAAAGACAAGAGCGAAGAATGGCTCCAATGCTGGATGGGAAGTCTTTCCTCTTTCTTTTGTCTTGCGCCACGTTTCATACCGACAGTGTATCGGTCATATCTCTATACGCAAACACCCGGCAGTGCCGGGTGTTTTGTTTTTTAATACGACTTCAAGTGTCGAGCTTTTTCGTGCAGGCGAATCTTCTCGAGCGCCTTCGCCTCGATCTGGCGAATACGCTCACGCGTCACACCAAACTCCTTACCCACCTCTTCAAGAGTGTGGTACACGCCATCGGCGAGGCCGTGTCGCATCTCAAGGATCTTGCGCTCCTTGCCCGAAAGGTCGTTTAGGATGGCACGTACGTGCTCCGACAAAATGCGCTCTGATGATTCCTGAATAGGTGACGGGATCTTGTCATCCGGAATAAAATCGCCGAGCGTGCTCTTTTCATCATCGTCACTTCCAACTGGGTTCTCTAGTGAGAGAGTATCTTGATTGATCTTTTCGATCTGGTAAATCTTTTCCGGTTCCAGGCCCATCTCAACGGCAATTTCTTCGGGCTGCGGATCACGGCCCAGTGTTTGAGCAAGGCGGCGCGAAACCTGCTTGTATTTCGCAATCGTCTCTACCATGTGCACCGGAATACGAATGGTACGGGATTGGTCCGCAAGCGCGCGGGTAATGGCCTGACGGATCCACCATGTAGCATACGTTGAGAATTTGAATCCTTTGTTCCAATCGAATTTATCGACGGCACGGAAGAGACCGAGGTTACCTTCCTGAATGAGATCGAGCAGCGTCAGGTCGGCGCTGCGGCCAACGTACTTCTTTGCGATCGACACGACGAGACGAAGATTTGACCGCGCAAGAATATTGCGCGCTTCGGCGTCCCCTTTTTCAATGCGCTTTGCTAATTCGCGCTCTTCGGATGCGGTGAGCAGCGGGTACTGGCCTATCTCACGCAGATAGATCTGAATCGAATCGTAGCTCGATGATTGGCGATCCTTGATATTGCGCGTCGCGAGATATTCGTCGGCATTGTCCTCCAGCATGCCGCCTTCAAGCACATCGACGCCAGCAGTCGCAAAACGCTCATAGAGCGATTCGAGGAAATTCACATCATCCTCGATATGCGGGAATGATTTAAGAATTTCGCTGTACGTCACATAACCGCGTTCCTTACCCTTCTCGATAAGCTGCTCGGCAGTAACCGCCTTTTCTGCACCCTTGCCCTTTGCTGGTGCTGTAACCTTTTTACCAGCAACCGATTTTGATTTCTTCGGTGCTGCCTTTGCCTTCGCCACTGGCTTTTTCTTGGGCGCAACTTTCTTCACCTTTTTTGGTGCGACTTTCTTGAGCGGCTTTTTTACCGCTTTCTTTTTTTGCGTACGTGTTGCCATAAATAGGGATATTAAAAAATTAGGTGAACCCTGCGAGTTTGCGCGAAAGCTCGGCGCACAGCGCCTGAGCCCGTGCGACCTCCGTTGCATCGTGTGTTGTTTCTGCCCGTCGTAACGCCATGACTGCCTCCTGATACGCCTCGCGGATAACCGCATGTTCAAAGGCGCGTAGAAGCTCATCAGCAGCCGATTCGGAAGGTTGTGCTCCTAAGAGACGTTCCGCTTCAAAAAGAGCGGGCTCCGGACTGACCGTATCCAAAGGCTCTGAGACTCCAGTAATGCGACTATACTCGTTTTTCACTCTTTCGGCAAGGGGCGTTCCTCCGTAGGCCTGCATGATGGCGCGCAGACGCTCGGCCGTGGTCACAATAGGTGCCCCGACCTTTTCGCTTCTGACTTGCGATGGCTCCGAGGCCGCGGAAGGCATCACGCGGCCCATCGCTTCGCGGACTGCTTCGGGCGAAATGGAAAGGGCACGAGCAGTTAGTTGTATGAGGTGATCACGTTCCATTGGGCTTTTTACGACGCGCAAAAGTGGCAAGACGATCTGCTCGGCGCGCCGGAGAAGGCGATGACTGTCTTGTTCCTGTTCGCCCATCACATTCAAAAAAAATTCAATCACGTGCTCCGCGCGCGCTACTCGTGCGGCAAATTCTTTACTGTCCTGTGATATAAGATCCGCTGGATCTTTGCCTTGCGGC
>OMJE01000017.1 GCA_900299275.1 bacterium
GTGTCACTGGGGACACAAAAACAAGATCAATGGCTGGCAAGGTTGCCGCCGTCGAGCGAACATCCTCCTTCCCTTTTTCAGTAAGATTGTGCACGCGCTCAACGTCTGCTCCGGCACTGGTCACTCCGGCCACATTGCTTTCTGCCTGCCCATGGCGCATCACAACATAGGTGTTGCCCGACTTCTTGGTGCGCGCACGCAGTTCATTGAGCGAGCCAATGACCGTGACGGTTCCTGCAGCATCTTTCCAAATCGGCAACGGACTTGCCCAAAAGCGATTGCGCGAAATGGTCCAGTCTGGTGCTGTTGACACTATGTTTGAAAATCGTCCGTGCTTTAGGTGGTCCGGCATCCAGCGGATGGACTCATTTTCAGACAGCAATGTTTCTTTTACGTCTTGCACCTTGATAAACCACGAGGAGACGGCGTTGTAGATGAGTCGCGCACCGCAACGATAACAGTGCGGATAGGAGTGCGTGTGAGGCGCACTCGACACCACGAGTCCGCGGCGCTCCAGATCTTCACGAATGGCCGCCCCAGCTTTTTTGTAGAAATGACCACGCAGCATTTCTGGCGCATCGTCATTGTAGGTACCATTTGCCGTGAGGAGCGGTACCATGGGCACTCCTTCGCGTTGTCCTACATTGAAGTCATCTTCGCCATAGATGGGCGCGATGTGTACGATGCCCGTACCGTCTTCGGTCGTCACAAAATCAGCCGTGGTCACTTTCCACGCTGCTCCGCCGCTTTGACCTACCGCTTCGATCTCATAGAGCGGCTCATACGAGAGGCCGGTGAGCTCACTCCCCAGGCGCTCCGTTACTTGAGCACCGAGACCAAGACTCTCTGCGCGCTCTACTGCCGCCACATAGTGCTCATCACCGGAAGTGTAGACGCCGTAACGGATCTCGGGACCCACGGCAAGCAGCACGTTTGCGGGCAGCGTCCACGGCGTGGTTGTCCACGCGAGCACATAGGTGTTTTTGGGGAGACCAGCGCTTTCTGGATCGCGCAGTTTGAACTTGACCGTGAGCGTCTCGTCCGTCACGTCCTTATACGTGTTGTCCATGGCGATTTCAGCCTTCGCAAGCGGCGTCTCACAGTGCGGACAGAACATCAGTACCTTTCGTCCTTCGTACAGTTTTCCCTGGTCGTGAATACGCTTCAAGCCCCACCACACACTTTCGATGTACGAGTTGTCCATCGTCTTATACGAATTATCAAAATCAACGAAACGTCCGATGCGTCGTATATAGCGCTTCCATTCGTGAATGAATTCCAGGACTGTGGCACGCGCTTCTTTATTGAAAGCCTTCACGCCGATCTCAAGTATTTCTTTTTTGTTTTTTAGACCAAGCTTCTTCTCAACCAGACTTTCAATCGGCAAGCCATGCGTGTCCCACCCCCAACGACGACGCACAAAGTACCCGCGCATTGTTTTGTACCGACCAAAAAGATCCTTTGAGGTACTGCCCAAAATGTGACCGTGGTGCGGAAGGCCGGTCGCAAAGGGCGGCCCGTCGTAAAAGACGAATTCTCCGTTCGGCGCATCTTTCGCAAGCGACTTTTCGAATATCTGCTCACGATCCCAAAATGCCAGGATCTCCTCCTCGCGCTTTGCCACATCGGTCTTGAGAGGCTCGTTAGCCATATTTCCCTATCGTAGCGTTTATGCGCCAAAAATGAAAATGGCCACGAGGTTTGGTACCTCGTGGCCATTTTATTGAATCAGGCCCTGCGCAGTTCTTCGTGCGGCCGCTGCAGGGATTCAAAGTGGTCAGCGAACTTCACGATCGCCCGTGCGATAAAATCCTTTGCACGCCTCGGACGCTCACCGTTCAGCTGCCGCCGAATCTTCTCTGCCTCCAGCGCGACGTCGATCTCCGCGCCGTGCCTCCGTACGAACTCACAGAACCCCTCGATTGAGGTCCGTGCCCGTTTGGCCTGCTTCCTTACATGTTGCGCATCAGACATTACTGAGAGCCTCCTTTCCGAACACAAAAATGTACGAACCGTGTCGAAATGTACCGCGCCTCCCTTCAGCACGCAAGACGCTACATCCGGTCTGGTGTGGGTATCCCGAGGAGCGTGAGGCCATTGGTCATCGTGGTGGCAAAGGCCTTTGCTACGCGCTGCTTGTACGCCTCCTCTGGAGAGCCGAGGATTTGCTCACTTGCATAGAAGGCATTCCAGCTTGCAGCAAGCTCCGTGAGGTACGTGAGCAGAAGGTTCGGCGCGAGTTCACGCGCGGCGCGCGCTACGACTTCTGGGTAATGCACAATGAGCCGCTCCACCGCATAGGGCTCCGCCGGCTCTTCTTTACCACCTTCCCCATTGTCGCCATAGGCAAGGATTTTCTTCGCGCGCACCAGTGCATACTGGAGATATGGCCCCGAATCACCTTCGAGTGAAAGTGATTTCTCTGGGTCAAAAATAATGTCTGACCCCGCTGACTGCCGGAGCACCATGTACTTAATCGCACCAACTGCTACTTGAGCAGCAACCACGGCATCGCTGTTACGCTCTGCTGCCTTGGCGACGATATCGTCGTAAAACGCAACTGCAGTAATGACCGTACCCTCGCGTGAAGACATCTTGCCTTCAGTAAGACGGAAGAATCCATGCGGCACATGCTGCGTTTTTGCCGCCAACTGAGGGGCAAGCTCGCTAAGCGCCGCAAGTACCACCTTGAAATGCCCCACTTGTTCGTTCGAGGTAACAATGATGCTTTCGTCCGACGGGATTCGTTCCTCTTTCAAAAATGCGAGACCCACATCCTTTGCTTCATAGGTGGGAGTGCCGCGACTGGTGATAAACACCAGCGTATGGAGCCCTTTCTTCTCGCCATCATAGATTACCGCTCCCTCGCTTTCGGTAAACACACCCGCAGCGAGCCCATCGCGAACCACGCGCAGTCCTGGCTCACTGGTGTCGCTATCAAAAAAGTCATAATCGAGCTTCGTACCAAAGAGTGCAAAAACGCGCCGGATCTCTTCCATCGAAACCTCTCGCCCTTGCTGCCACAATGTGTACAGCGCATGATCATCTTCGTTCAACGATTCGCCACGACCGCCACGCCCGACCACGTCGTATATGCGTACGTTCAACGCATCGATCTCACTCTTTGCTTGTTCATCGGTCTCATATGCTGTGGCGCCCGTAACATACGCCGCGCCAATTTCTGCCGCGGTCACAATCTCAACAAGGCCCTGTTTACGCGCTCCCCACAAAGCCTTCGCGACGTGCGGCCCCACGTCGCCACCAAACGAGCAACCGAGAACCTCCGCACCACGCGAGCGCTTCAGGCGAGCAAAAGCCTCGCCGAGTATTGCGCTCATCAAGTGCCCTACATGCATTTCTTTAAATGGATTCGGGTTCGCGTAGTCGACGAGCACGCGCTTACCCTTCGTATCAGTTCCCGCACCCCAATCCTCCCCTTTGGCTGCCGCTTCAGCGACCGCAAGTGTGATCGCGTCGCGTGAGAGCGTGATGTTTATGAAGCCAGGACCGGCCACCGACACATTCTCTGCAGTCGTCCCCAAATGAAAGGCGATGCCTTCGCCGAGTGTGTTTGCAAGCTCACGCGGATTTTTGGTCAAAGTCTTCGCCGCAACGAGAGCAGCGTTCGTAGCATAATCACCAAAAGCACTGGCGGTTGGGCGCTCAACAGTAAACTCGACGCCGAGGGCGCCGGCTTCGGTAAGCGCCGCCTGCACGGCACGAATGATTCGCTCTTCCATATGAGCGAGTGTAGCAAATCTAACAAATCAGTCGAACGACTCAGGGATCGGGTGAGCTTCAGACAGCGCTTCGACTTCGATCTTTGCGGTAGTCACATCTTTCGCCTTAGTAAGCACGTCGAGCATGAGTTCGGCAATCTGTGCACTATCGGTCTCCGCACATCCGCGTGTCGTAATGGCGGGCGTTCCAAAACGAATACCTGAAGGATCCATCGGCGCACGAACATCATTTGCGATCATATTTTTGTTGAGCGTGATTCCCGCTGCGTCGAGCATTTTTTCTGCTTCAGCTCCGGTGATGCCGAGCGAACCGTACACATCAGCAAGAATGAGATGATTGCTCGTGCCGCCCGTGATCATGCGCACGCCACGCGCCTTACACACCTCTGCCATTGCCGAGGCATTCTTAATCACTTGTGCCGCATAGGTTTTAAACGATGGGCGGAGCGCTTCACCAAAAGCAACTGCCTTTGCTGCGATCTGATGCATATGCGGGCCACCCTGGAGACCCGGGAAAACTGATTTGTCGATCTTCTTTGCGAGCTCTTCGCTCTCGCGGGTGAGGATCATCCCGCCGCGTGGGCCACGCAGAGTCTTGTGCGTGGTCATGGTCATAATGTCGAAGCCATAGTCGAAAGGATTCTTCGCTGCCCCACCGGCAGTGAGTCCTGCGATATGCGCTGCATCCATCACGGCGAGCGCGCCCACCTCGCGCGCTATAGCGACCAACTTTTCGTAATCGAACTCGCGTGGATATGCCGAGTAGCCCGCAAGCAAGATCTTCGGCTTCACTTCTTTGGCAATACGGAGCATCTCGTCGTAGTCAATTTCCCCAGTCTCAATGTCTTTCATTCCGTAGCGAACAAAATTAAAGATCTTTGTGAGATACGTCACCGGATGACCATGCGTAAGGTGTCCCCCGTGTGAGAGGTCCATGCCGAGTACCGTATCGCCAGGTTCAAGCAGTGCGAAGTACATCGCGATGTTGGCATTCGCGCCGCCAAGCGGCTGCACGTTCGCGTAGCCAGCGTTAAAAAGATTTTTTGCGCGCTCTATAGCAAGCGTCTCGACCTGGTCGGCGTATTCCTGGCCGCCATAGTAGCGTTTGCCGGGATACCCTTCAGAGTATTTGTTGGTGAGGCTCGAGGCCATCGCCTCTTTGACTGCGGCCGAGACATAGTTTTCGCTCGGAATAAGTTCAAGACCGCGCACCTCGCGCGCATCTTCACCAACAAGTGCCTCATAGACGCTCGCATCCTCTTCTTGGATATGCCTGTAATCACTCATAAAGAGATGGTAGCAAAAAAGAAACCGGTGCGCCCCTTGTAAGGGCGCACCGGTTGTTTCCTAGCACACGCGGTGCTCACGCAAGATCGCACGTGTTGCCGCGTGCATCGCTTCCGGTGTCTGTGTGGCATCAACAAACTCAACCACCTCATGCTCGTACGCGAACTTCTTAAATCCTTCACGTACGCGCGCATAGTACTCAAGCGGACGATCGTCGAAGTGATTCCGTGCCCGTTTGGCGTCCTTCATCACTCGGTCACGTGCAACCTCTGGGGGCAAGTCGTAAATGATGTGCAGCTCGGGCTGCCAACGACCGTCTTTCCGGAATACCTCCGCTCGCAGCATGAAGAACAACACTTGCAGATCGCGTCGCCCTTCGCCGTAGATTTGGTATGCGTACGTTGACGAATATCCACGATCCGAGAACACATTCTTCCCAGCATACAGCGATGGCATGACCAGCTTCTCGACGAGCTCCTCACGCGCCGCCCAGAAGAGAAGAAAGTTATTAAGCGGCGTCGACTGCCCCGCAAGCGGGTTGTCGCGCACTAGTGACCTAATCTCTTCTGCGAAGGGCGTGCCGCCGGGCTCCTGCGTAAACACCGTGTTTTTGAGCAACAAGCGTCGCAGCAGGTCGAGTTGCACACCCTTGCCGGATCCGTCCATGCCGTCGAACACGACATATTTTCCGAACTTACTCACAAGGAACCTCCTTTGTGTTTCTCACGGTAGCGTAAAGGACGCCCGCTCGGAGAGCAAGCGGTATACTACCCGAATGGCACTTTCCGATACACGCATCCTTGAAGCCCGCGACCGCGGCGATATTGTTATTGATCCGTTCATTCCTGCAAACCTAGCGACCTCGAGTTACGACGTGACGCTTGGCGAGTGGTATTACCGCGAACAACCGCCGGGCAGCCACAGCATCTACAACATTTGGAGCAAGAACCATATGCAACACGTCTGGGGCGCTCACAAAGTGGAGCGCGCCATATCCGCAAAAGAAGCTTTCAAAGAATACAATTTTGCCTGGGACGGCATCAGCCCAAAGGATAAAGTTATATTGCTGCGCCCGGGAGAAACTATTCTTGCGCACACCAATGAATTCATTGGCGGAAAAAATTCCATCACGACGATGATGAAGGCGCGCTCCTCGATGGGACGAAACTTTATCGAGGTATGTAAATGCGCGGGCTGGGGTGATGTTGGCTACGTGAATCGCTGGACGATGGAAATCACCAACAACTCCACGCATTACTTGATCCCCCTCGTAGTCGGACGTCGAATCGCACAGATCATCTTTTTTGAAACGGGCCCGATTCGCGCAAGCGATTACGCCGCAGCCGGCAAATACCAAACCACGACTGATATCAAAGCGCTTAAAAAAGCGTGGAAACCGGAAATGATGCTACCAAAACTGTATCTCGACCGGGACATTACAACATAGAAAAACGGCGGCTCCTTGCGGAGCCGCCGCCTTGTTTCAGACCTTCCAGTGCGCGGGTACGAGTGCGCCGTGCTGTTCCTTGAAGTCGCCGAAAAGCTCGGGCACTTCTGCAATCATGATCTTCCCGATCTTCATGCAGACGTGTGCGATCTCCTCTTCGGCGCTCTCATCGGTACGCATCGCGATGACGTGCCGCAGAGCCCGAAGGTTGAGCGACCAGACGCCGCCGGTCGCAATGCCCATCCCGATGCCGCGACGAAAAGCCGAGGTGAGCGTCTTCTTGCCATGGAAGGTGCTTTCCGGAGCAAGCTCCTTCTGCCACACCTTCTCGAAGTCGGCAATCATGGCTTCCTGGCTCTTGAACTGCTCATTGAGCAAGAGCCTGCTCTTAAGCTTCTTCACCATGAGCTCCTCGGAATCACCCTCCTCGGGACGAAAACACGCCGGCATCCAGTACTCGATGTTTCGGTACCGAATGTAGCGCATGCTTCGTTCCGAGACGCCGACACCGGCACGATGCCGATTCATCTCCCCTGTGAACACACGAGAGCAGCCATTGATCCCGAACGTGAAGACGGCATGTTCGAGCACCGAACCGTGCCCTTGCCTGAGCACATTGTCGAGGTACGCGATCATGTCCGTGCGAACCTTGTTGACGTTCGGATTCAAACCAGGCTGAAACGCCATGTAGCACTGCTTGGCTGCGAGCGCCACGAGCAGCGCCGGGTCCGAAATCTCTTCTTCCGTCGGGACCTCAAACTCAGTCACACCCATATCATCGAGCCAGGCATCGACCGCTTCGCGGTCAACCACACTTTTCGCGAGTCGAAACACGCGAATCTCATCGAACGCTGTTGCCATTTCTTTCTCCTTGGCGCGTGTGCGCCGTACTCTGGTCCGCAGTCACTCTACGTGACCAGGAAACAAAAGCAAATACCCGCGGCCAGAGGCCGCGGGTATTTGCTTTTATGCACTGAAATTTACTTAAGCACTTCTACCCACGCATACTTTTCTGCTGAAAAGTTGCGCGGGCCCGCCTCGGGCCGCCGCCCTCCGGCTTGTGGAAGTTTATTTAAGCACTTCCACGCCCATTGAACGTGCCGTTCCCGCAATCGTGCGTGCAGCTGCTTCTGCAGATGCAGCATTCATGTCGGGCATCTTCTCCTTCACAATGTCCTCGATCTGCTTCATCGTGATCTTGCCCACCTTCTGACTTGGCGTCTTGCCTGATCCCTTTTCAATGCCGAGCGCCTTCAAAATGAGGCGCGATGCCGGTGGATTCTTCAAGATGAACGTAAAGGTGCGGTCATCGTATACCGAGAGCTCTACAGGGATGATCATGCCGCGCTTATCCTTTGTTGCCTCGTTGAACTGGGTCACAAATTGACCAATGTTCACGCCAGCAGGACCAAGTGCGGTACCAACCGGAGGTGCCGGCGTTGCTGCGCCGCCGGGAATCTGGAGTTTTATTTTTTTCGTTACGGTTGCCATATGACTGTGTGAGGATACCTTACTATCGCTAAATTGCCAAATCAGAGCTTGCGCACCTGAAGGAAGTCGAGTTCGACCGGCGTCTCGCGGCCAAACATCGAAACCATGACCTTTACCTTGCCGCGATCCTCATCGATCTCACCCACCTTACCTTCAAGATCTTTGAATGGCCCGTCGACGATCGCCACAGGATCATCCTTTACGAGGTCAATGCGGTGCTTCGGTGCCTCTGCGTGCATACGCTTCATAAGCGACGACACTTCGCTCTCTTCCATAGGCACCGGCGTATTCCCTGCCCCTACGAAGCCGGTGACGCGTGGCGTATTGCGCACTACAAACCACGAGTCGTCGTCCACGATCATGCGCACAAGGACGTATCCAGGGTAAATCTTTTCCTCTTCCACAATGCGCTTGCCGCCCTTCACGCGAATCTTCTTTTCCGTCGGCACGATCACATCGAAGATTTTGTTCTCCATGCCCAAAGACTCAATGCGCTGCTTTAAGTTGCGCTCAACCGCATTTTCATACCCTGCATAGGTATGAATGGTGTACCAACGCGCGTCCTCCTTATTGTAGGTCGTGTCGTCAATGACTTCCTTGCGCACCACGGGCGCAATGTCTGCCATCCCGTCCTCGCCGGTCTCTTCCTGATCTATCTTCTGCTCCGTGTCTTCATTCATAGTCAAAAAATGATTACGCGCCGATCATGTAGCCGATAATCGCCCGAAGCACTGCATCCACACTACCCACAAGTACGGTGATGATAGCAGCAATAGCTACAACCACGAGCGTGTGCGCGATGGCCTTATGGCGTGAGGGCCACACAATGTGAACAAATTCCGCGCGAACATGCTTTATATACGAAGTGAGTGCGTTCATAGGCAAAGTGACTGGTAAATAAAAAAGCCCCGCGGGCTTTCATACCCAATAGGATAGTACAGGCACAGGCACCCGTCAAGTACGGGCGCTAGCGAATTTCGTAGGTGATCGAGACAGACGCTGAGTAGGTGTTTTCTCCGGCAGGCACAACAGGAGCGGACTCAGCTTTTGCTTCGCGCATGACCCCTCCCATAGCATAGGCAACAGGATACGGTGTGCCGCTTACATTTTCACTAAAGTTGATGATCTTCACGAGACGCACGCCAAGCTCTGCCGAAAGTTCCTTCGCTTGTGCTTTTGCCTTCTCTATCGCCACAGCACGCGCGGCGCTTTGGCCGGCACTTTCATCCTCAAGCCCGAAGTTTGGTCCCGACACATTCTGTACATTCAGCTTTCCAAGACCGGACAGAATACTACTGACCTTTGTGAGATCGCGAACTTTTAGTTCAATTGTTTGAGAGACATCATAGCCCGTAATGCGCGAATCCGGCATCGGACATGCGCCACCAGGAAGACACGCCTGTGTATACGTTGCGTAGTGAGGCGTGATGGCATAGGACGTGGTGCGAATGTCTTTCTCTGCAATACCCGATGTCTTCAGGAAAGCGATCGTATCATTGGTTTGCTTTGTCGTTTCTTCCTGAGCGTCGGACACCGCTGGCTTGGTATGGAAAATCGTTACCACGAGCCGCGCCACATCGGGCTTCACCGTCGCTTCTCCCTGCCCCGTTACCGTAATAACGTCAGTGGCAGGATTCTGCGTTCTCCCGAATCCATTAAAGGTTGCAAATGTTGATACCAAAAGAAAAAGAGCGAGACAGCCAAGGACGGCAACGAACGCTCTGCGGATACCCGTATCGGAAACGAACCCATCAAAAAAGTTTTGCATATAATGTGACGTTACTATCGCCAGTATATCACCGCTACTCTGATGCAAGTGTGGCAAGCATTGTGCGCATTGCTTTCTGAGCCGGCAGTTCGGAAATATTTATAGCGCTGTTCGTACCATCAATGCCGTAGTCTGTCGCATCAAAACGCAGGACGTCAGCTGGACGAGCCAGGTAGTACGCAACCGTTACCTTTGTCGATGAACGTTCAATGGTGACGGCTGCAAATCGGTACGTTTGCCCCAGCGCAAGTGAGGTGAAATCTGCAGGACTCACCCGCTCACTCGACGTTCCGCGCATTGCCGTGGCGTGCATAATGTCTACGGCCGTGCTACTTGCCGCAATGGGATAACTACGCACCACCCACTCTGATCTTTGTTCTGTTGTTGTGGCCGCCGCTCCGTAACGTGCAAGCTCACCCTTTGCTGCGCTTTCTTCCACAAATCCAAACGGCAACGCAAACACTACGTGTGCCGCGTCGAGTGTCACATTAGGGGGTGCACAGCGTGGAAAATCACATGAATCAGGCGCATGCGCGACCTGACTACCATCTGGACAAGCGCGACTCTCTACCGGGCATGAGAGCGTATGGGTACGTTCATCAACGCTGATGCGGTACGCAAGACCGCCACCAATGACGAGGAGTAATAAAAATATGATAAACAAGGCTCGCTTCATATGTCTCCTATCCTAGCACTTGAGCCACGAACGCACGTTCTAGGGCGACGTGTGGGGCTCGGTCACAAGTCGTTTTCTGCTGAAAACGCTCGCGATCCTTACAGGATCTGTACACCTTTCGCATTTAGCAATGCTCAAGGTCTTGCGCTTGGGTCCCTACCCAAGCTCACCCGCCTCGGAGCCAAGCTGCTCCGGCCTTCGAGCCCCACACGAATAAAAACTGCTCACGCAGTTTTTCTGGGGCGACGTGTGGGGCTCGAACCCACGACCGCTGGTACCACAAACCAGAGCTCTACCAACTGAGCTAACGCCGCCATGATGCCCCGAAGGGCTTCTTAAATTTTATACCACAATACTCAGAAAATGCTTAGTATTTTGGATTTTCTTCGCTTACCCCTGCGAGATGGTTTGCAAGCCGCGCGAGCGCAAAGAGGAGCGAGGAGAGACGATTCATATATGCACGCGCATCTGGCGTGAGGCCACGTAGACCAACGTCGGACACTGCCACTAGGCGGCGCTCGGCACGGCGCGCGAGCGTTCGGCACACATCGAGCAGCGCTGAAAGCTCGGTACCACCCGCTATTGAGAATCCCTTGAGCGGTGGTATCTCTTTTTCGATCGCGTTAATCATATCTTCAACGGCGATAAGGTCTGTGTGCGTTACGTGTTTGTCTGCCCCTGCGAGCTCAGCCTGCACAATAAACAGTTTCTCCTGGGCTGTGCGCACGGCATCCTGGATACGCTTCTCATGCGAAGCTCGCACTTTTGCGTACCCCAGAAACGCATTGAGTTCATCAAGTGCACCAAGCGCCTCAGGTATCTCTGATGACTTTGAGATACGCTGTTGGTCGCAGCCAAATAATTGCGTAGTCCCCCCGTCGCCTTTGCCTGTGTAGAGCATAGATTATGATCGTTCGTACGTACCAATAAGACTTGCTTCTGCAAGTACATGTCCTTGCATCGCCTGCATCACCAGTGGCTTCGCTGATCCGCGCGGCACAGCAAGCTCGACATCAAGGGCAAAAAGTCGAAACACGTAGCGATGACGCGTCGGTACGTGTTCAGGCGGCGGACAAGGCGGTGCGTAGACCGGGACGCCGCGCGTATTGTTCCCTGCCATACCGACGGTACTGCCTTCTTTGATACCGGTCGTCGAAGGTGAGATATTGAAAAGGATCCAATGATCAAACATTTGATCTGACCGAATAGCATTTGGCACGTCGGGATCCTCCACAATAAGTACAAGTGACACTGCGTTCTCAGGCACATCGGAAAACACAAGTGGTGGCGACACAGGTTGTTCAGCGTCACACGTGTAGCGCATTGGGATCGACTCGCCTTCTGCAAATGCGGCACTCGAAAGATTCATACAAGACCAGTATATCGCGTAAAAGAAAAAGGGACGATGCCTCCGCCATCGTCCCTTCCTTTCTGTTCTCAGATCATCGTGCCGCAGATGATGCGGGGTGCATGCCGCACCGTTTGCGCACAGCCTGTTCCGCAACCTGCAGCTTCTTCGCGAAGTCCTCATCTTCCTCCATACGAAGGATGGTGCGACGTTCGGCTCGAATGATCGTGGTGTGGTCGTTAAAGTTGTCGAACGCATCAGCAAGCTTCGGGTACGACAGTCCCGTAAGCTTACGGGCCAGATACGCCGTGGCTTGCCGGGGCCACAGTTTATGGCGGTCGCGCGTCGAACTCATCATCTCTTCCACGGACAACCCGAACGTTCCTGCGACCATCTCGATGACGACGGGGACGATGTCCAATTTCGCATTGTCCTCGTCCATTGCAATGTCCTCTGCTATTGAAGGGAGCTCGGCCCAGGACTCCCGTCCGGGAACGGGCGCGCGATCCAACTGGAGAACGAGAGCCTTGAATGTGCGGCGCCAGCCGCGTTCCTGCAAGGAACTCGCTTCAACGGACAATCCCACGCGCGCCGGAATCTCCCCACCCGCAATCTCACGCAAGAGGGCGCCGTATCTACGACGCACCGCGTCATAAAAATACGCGAACGGTACTACGAGCCGAAGCTCTCCTTGCGTACCAAGCTCGGGTTCGAGTGGCCACAGCCACGTTTCGAACTCACGCTCCGGCACCATCTGCCACAATTTCTGCAGCACACGGATCCATTCATGTTCGATATCGTGTTTTCGAGTGTCCACTCTTTACTCCTTGTCGAGAACCACATGATTTCGTATCCGGCCAGAGTGTACCAAACGAGCGGCGCTCGCGCTAGCAAGAACGAACCTAGGCCTTGCGCGTAAGCCAACCTGCGGCCAAGAGTACCGCCGCAACAAGGTTTACGATGGCGTGCCCCATCATTTGATCTGGTGTCACGCCACCCATGAGCATGTAGATATGCGTGCCGAAGACAACGATGAGACCGAGCATGTAAAGCCACCAACTGAGTTTGTTATTTGCGTACATAGAATGAAATTATTTTGGTATACAAAAAGAGTAGCATGGCAAGCACCTCCTCTCTTTGAATAGTTGTATGAAGCGCGGCGGACAAAAAGCAAAAAACTCCCTTTCGGGAGTTTTCATGGTGCCCAGGAGAGGACTCGAACCTCCATGCCCTTAACGGGCGCTACCACCTCAAGGTAGTACGTCTACCAATTTCGCCACCTGGGCATATTCGTGCCGAAGCACGTAGGTACTATACGAGATACACGAGGAATACTCAATCCCGCTTGCTAGGCAGCAACAGCGTCAGCCTCAACCGGGGCTTCGGTTTCCTCGACCGGGAGGGTCTCATCGCTCTTTACGTTCATCATGCGCGCATTGCGGAGCTGGCGACGCATTTCCTTAGCAGCCTTCTCGCGGATGAAGTAAAGCTTTGCGCGGCGGACCTTGGAGCGCTTTACGATTTCAATAGAGTCAATCAAAGGCGTGTAAAGCGGGAACACCTTCTCGACACCCACTCCCGAGAGTGTGGCACGAACTGTGAACGTGGCCCCGGCTTCTGTGCCGTGCTTTACTGCAATAACGAGTCCTTCAAAGACCTGCTTGCGGGCATTCTTGATCGTTTTCTCCTTCTTGTCTGCGCCCTTACCTTTCTTGAGCTCAATAATATTTTGCGTCACACGAACCGTATCGCCCGGGCGAATGCCGAGCGCTGCGCGTCCCTCTGCGTTGACGGGGGTAAGTACCTTTGCCATGTTCCGCGCACTGTAGCATGCAAATGAAAAGAGGGCAAATATAGGCCCTCCTGCCCCGCCACCAGGCCCTGGTGGTACGAAAAACCCCGCGCTTGGTAAGCGCGGGGTTTATAACTTCGTGTCCAAACGTCACACGGCCGGACGCACGACCAAGAAGCGCGTTCGCTCAAACCAGCACAAGGATGTCTGCTGCACACCCACGCTGGGCCTGTCACCTCCTAAGTAGCTACATGCGTAGTACTGATCCGAAAAAATGCGCGCTGATTGACCAAGGGCTGCGATAGGATAGAGGACATTTACTTCGTTTACGCTGGCTGCATCCGCAAGCAGATGGTCGAGCTTCGCAAAGCGCCACGGACGGTGAACGTCCTCACGCTGAATGACCTGCCTCATCTCCGGGTAGAGCACCCGACGATTCGCGACCAGATACATGGCAGAATACCGCACACATCCCCGCTCTTCTGATACGAAGTAGGCCGGACTGATGTGCCGATTGACCCAGCCATACCAGCATGACGCCAGGCGACTAGGAAACGGCGCACCATGATCGACTACGAGCTCGAACGGTTTACTCATAGTGACGATGAGCGGCCGAGGACGCTCGATAACTGGCATAACCTGCACCTCCTTTGTGCTGAAGTTTTTGGAAAAAGAGCTTGACCCTGCTCGCTATGCTACCCTATTTTTCGAATTTAACACCCACCTCACCGAACGCATTGAACGCGGAAGTAAGCTCGGCAGGTACCGGCGCAACAATGGTCACTTTTTTGCCACTAAGTAGCGGCACCTCTACTTCATACGCATGGAGCGCAAGGCGTGAAAGGCCGAGTGCCGGCTTATGATTCGGCGCATAGAGCGTGTCACCTATAATGGGGTGATGAATTGCCTTAAGGTGAACACGCAGTTGATGGGTACGCCCCGTCTCGGGGCGTAATTTTACAAGCGCATGATCTCCACGCTTCCCTACCACTTCATAGCGGGTTATTGCTTCGCGCAGTCTTCCTTTTGCTTTTGGCTGCGCACTACGTAGCCGAAAGTCGCGTCGTGATCGTCCGATATCAAAATCGATCATGCCGCGCGTCGCGCGTGGCACGCCGTACACAATGGCGTAATATATTTTTCCCACTTCTCGATCGTGAAATGCTTTGCGCAAGAATTCATAGACCTCGTGATGTTTTGCGAACAAGAGCACGCCGGATGTGTCGCGATCCAGCCGATGCACATATCCCCCACCCTGCTCGGGGTAGTGCTCTTTAAACCAATCTTCAGCCGTCGGTTCTTTTGTGCGGCCATCGCTATGGGTAATGAGGCCAGCCGGCTTAGCGATAGCCACCACATCAGCGTCCTCGTAGAGGATGGGAAGATCCATTATGTGCGCGCTGTAGGACTCGAACCTACGACCATCCCGGTGTAAACGGGGCGCTCTACCAACTGAGCTAAGCGCGCGTACCTATATATTTACCACGTTCTAGAACTTAGTGAAGCGCAAGCCGTTTATTATTACCTCTGCACACCAATGCTAAACGCACATATTCGCACTGCTCCCTGCCGCTTCCAGATCGCCCAACCTTCTCGTCACTTCCCACTTCCGGTGGGCATGGGGAGACTCGAACTCCCAACCCTTACGGGATACGCTTCTGAGACGTACGCGTATACCAATTCCGCCACATGCCCGGAAACCTAAGTATGCCATTTTTTTGATGTCGCGTCACTCTTATTCTTGGTGCCCCCAGGAGGAATCGAACCTACATCAACGGCTTAGAAGTCCGCTGCTCTATCCATTGAGCTATGGGGGCGCTCGCACACACTAGCACAATTATAGTGCGTGTTTCCCTTTCTAGTATAACGAAGGATCCGTGTACGTGTATGTCCTTTGTCGATACTTCTCCTGTTCTGCAGCACGCGTGTCCAGTACTGTTTTTGTATCCAGCTGTTGCGGTGTCGTTAGGGGAGACGTTGCTACGGGCACCGTTTGCAATACGCTCGCAATGTGTTGATAGTCGCTCGCCGCAACGAATGCTAGTAGTCCTGTCACGATGCAAAAAATTATAAGCAACACGTGCCAATCTTGTGCTGGATTCGATTCATCGAACCAGTGTTGCGTAGCAAGTTTCGGGAATATCCGAGGAATTGTCATATGGCTAGATATTAGTGCTTAATGCTTGCGCTAGCGGATGCATACAGAACTGTAAACACAACATCTGCCTGCCATTGTGTGCCAGACTTACTGAGCGTTACCGCTGATGTTGAAATGCCATACGGTGCATATTCAATTAGGCCCAGCGTCTGCATTACCGCTGGGAAATTGCCCGAGATGCTGAGTGTGACACGGAGCTTTCCATTGTTGCTCTTCTCTGGTTCAACGCTGGCGACGGTAATCTGAGCGCCCACACTACGCCCACGTCCTTCAATGTCTGCAAGAAATGCGGGCACTTGCTCCTCTGTCACCTGATACGTACTTACATCCGCATGTTCTTCTGATCCCATTCCTGACGAAGAAAAACGTCCTGTATTACTTTTTGCCTGGACGGCCAGAGCGCGCACACGCAGTGTTTCGGACAGCAGGTTTCCATTGGCAACATAAAAAGAGAGGTAACTGCCAAAAAGAACGAGCACGATAACGGCGAGCACGGTCGTAGTGACTGGAATTTTTTTCATGACTTTAAGGTGAGCGTCAGTGTAAATGGCAGATCTGACTCCTTTGCGTATGCCGACACTGGCAACTGCACAGTTGCCACTTTAGGAAGGGCCTGAAGATTCTTTACGAAAGCAGCGAGCTGTTCTCGTGTTCGCGCCTTACCTGAAACCTGGACACGTTGAGGGACGCCTTGCAGAGAATATTCAAATTTTGTGATTATGATTCCCTCTCGTGGGACACTAGTCAATTCACGAAGGAACGGGCTCGCGAGCTCTGCGGTCTGCAGCGTTTCTAGTATGCTGCCCCCTGTCACTTCCTGAGTACCTGAAGCTGCGGTGGCTTGATCTGGAGAGAGGCCCAGTTGTGCAAGCTCTCTCACGGCAGCGTCATATGCTGAGCGCGTTTGCATTTGGCTGGGGAGCAAGAAAGTACCGCCCAACACAACGCATACACTAAGCAGCACGAGACTAACATTTGCAACGCGCACCCGATATGCGTGACGCCGCAGTCGCACACGTTCTTCTGGCAGTAAATTGAGCACGTTACTCATGGCAGGTAATCGCGCAGCGCGAGTCCAATAGGCGTCGCAAACGCCAGTGCTTCGGTATACAAAATATCCGGCACCCACACCTCGTGTGACGCAAAGTTCGCAAACACATCCCCGGTTGCTGTTGGTACGCCGAGCGACTTTTCAAGATATTCAGCAAGACCACGCAGGCTTCCATTGCCTCCCAGCAAAATAACCTTCGTGATGGGCTTATGCCGTCCTCCCGGCGTTGCTTTACTCTGCCAGTAATTTAAATGGGCCAAAATTTCGTCTCGAATCGCCGATACAGTGGTCAACATAGCCTCAAGACACTCCTCATTGCCCAACATTGGCGCTATACCCTTTTCAACATTTAATTTCTTTGCCTCTGACTCCGGCACGCCAAAATATTTTTGTAGTGACAGCGTAATCGCATGTCCGCCGATACCAATCGTGGTAGCAAATCGAACAATGTTTGCTTCTACAATCACTATTTTTGTTGTGAGACGACCAATGTCAACAAGGAGGCTGGTTCCTGAATCGTGTGGTTTTACCGTTGCTCGTGCCATCGCAAAACTCTCGGCATCGAGAGCTACAACGTCAACCATTGCTGCGTCAAACACGGCAAGCAATTCGTCAATCACACGGCGCGCGAATCCAACTCCAACCACCCAGGAATCATTTTTTTGACCTTGTTCAGCAAGTACGATGTCAAACGACGCCGACGCCGGAGGCAGCGGGACAAACTCATCGAGATGCTGCTCTACGCTGATGCGCCACTGTCGCTTAGTATCCCCTGTTGTTGCGGTCTCGAATAGATACGATTTTGACTCGGGCAATGCAACGTATGCAGAGGATATGTTCACCTTTCGCGCGACAGAAGCAATAGTTTTTGCCACGGCAACCACATCGGCCACATCCCCGTCAACAAACGCGCCTTCGGGCATGGGTTCTGCTGCGTGCGCCGCAAGAACAATGCCATCCTTGTGCTGCGCGAGTCGCACTGCCTTGACACTGCTCGTCGACAGATCGATGCCGCCCGTCATTGGTGCAAGATAATGCGGCGGCGGAAAAATACGCGATGATGCTCGCAGTGACATGCTTGCAGTATAACGCGACACCTTCGCGTCGTCTGTGGGATTAATGTGCACTAGTCCCCGGCGGCACGACTCGGTCCGGAGTAAGAAATGCGAACGTCTCATTTGAACCCACGGCAAACAGCATACCGTTACTCTCAAGACCCTTGATCATTCGAGGTTCGAGATTTGTCACGAAGCATAACTGACGCCCCACAAGTGACGATGGTTCGGGCACGTACGCGGCAATACCTGAAACGATCTGTCGCGGTCCTCCCTCTTCACCAAAATCGACCATGAGCCGGAGAAGCTTATCCGTCTCTGGTACGCGTTCCGCACTCTGCACCGTGCCTACAGAAACTTCTATGTTACTAAACTCGTCGATTGAGATACGTGGCTTCCCGGTCATAATGTTCGTGAAAGATAATTAGTAAGTATGAGGGCGGCGGCTGAAGCGTCAACGGGCTCATGCCGCGCGGGTGACCGCGTCTTCTCCATTTTGCCTGGCGCCTGACGCGCAGCTTCAGTAGTAAAGACTTCCGATTCGTAATACACCGGAAGGTTCGTGCGCGAGGCGAGAGCGTCGCCAAACGCGTGCGCCTCGCGTGCAATTGGATTTTGCTCCCCGGAAAGTGCGAGCGATTCGCCAATCACCACAGCACCCACACCCTCCTTTTCTATGAGGGCGAGTACCGTAGCGAGGGCAGCGGGCGTACTCGCAATGATGCCATGCGGAAAGCCCATCGTTCCCAACTCATCGGAGAGGGCGAGACCTATTTTTTTACTGCCGTAATCGATACCAAGATGCCGCATATGCTTTAGTGTATAGCACAATCGCTTCTGTCTGTATCAACTGCGCCACCTTCCCGCTCTTCCCACCACCTGCGCAATACGGTAAGCTCAAAGACACGGGAGTAATAATCCTTGGAGGAGTGGCAGAGCGGTCTAATGCACCGGTCTTGAAAACCGGAGTCCTGGCAACGGGACCGTGAGTTCGAATCTCACCTCCTCCGCATTTTCATTGTGCTTTTTTGCACAAACATATATAAGGTGCGGGAAAAAATTCTGCTACTATGAGCCTATATGGCTCACCCCGTACTGATTGAGTGGCGTGGACACGAATATAATCCGACTCCCAAAGGTGCTGACTGGTATTGGGCGCTGGGTATCGTTGCGGCAGCCAGCACCATCGCCGCGCTCCTCTTCCAGAATTATCTGCTTGCGCTTCTCATCCTGGTTGCATCGACAACACTCGCGCTGAGTGCCGCAAAACAGCCCTCACTCCACACCTTCCAGCTCAATTCGCATGGACTTGTTATTGGTTCGGACCTCTATCCATATGAAAAAATGCATTCGTTTTCGGTACTCGAAGATGTTGAGGGGCGCCTCCCCATTCTGCTCTCCATAAAGAATGACAGCTGGATTTCCCCACACCTCATGATTCCACTCAACGACGTAGACGTTGATGCTGTGTACTTGCATTTCTTGGAGCGCGTGCACGAAACTAACCATCGGCACAGCTTGCCTCATGTCGTGAGTGCCTTTCTCGGTTTTTGATAAAATCGCAAAAACGCGGTACAGTGCTTCTAGCTCGCAAGTTTCTTGCGTGCAATCGCTCTCGTCGTTCAATGGATAGGACGCCAGCTTGCGGAGCTGGCAATGCAGGTTCGATTCCTGCCGAGAGCACATGAAAGTACATTTCAAACACCATTTAAGACACTTTATGGAAAATGTGCCCGTGGCACTTGGCATTATCCTTATCTGGCGTGGTATTTGGGTGGCACTCGACTTTCTCGATCAGTGGCTTTGCAGCGGCAACCACATTATTACTGCAGGTATTGGAATTATCTTGGGCTTCACCCTGCTCTATTATTCGGATGAGGGCCTGAAGTCGCTCGAGCGGCTCTAGGTGGACATTGCGCTCTCGTCGTTCAATGGATAGGACATCTCCCTCCGAAGGAGAAAATGCAGGTTCGATTCCTACCGAGAGCACATAAATCAAGAGACCCCTTTCGGGGTCTTTTGATTTATGCCTGAGCCTTCTTGATCGCTGCCGCAAGTCGTGACTTCTTGCGAGCGGCCGTATTGGCCTTGATCACACCGCGCTTCTTTGCTTTATCGATTGCCTTGAAAGCCGTAGAGAGGAGCTCCTCTGCCTTCTTAGCATCCTTTGCGGTTACCGCCTGGCGGACCGCCTTCGTTGACTTATAAAGGTCTGCCTTGCGGCGGGCATTGAAAACACGCTTCCGTCCCGAGGAGCGAATCGCCTTTTTTGCTGAGCTGGTTATTGCCATATGTACCCTATATATACGCTATCTCCCGCGAAGTGGCAAATGGTTGTACCATAGATGTATGATTCGCCAGATCCGCGGCACGGTCACAAGTCAGGATGCCTTCTCCGCTGTCATCGATGTGCACGGTCTTGGTTTTGAGGTACGAAGCGCCACTCCTCTTTCAGTCGGCATCGGTGAAGAGGTCACCATCGCCACACACCTTGCCATAAAGCAAGACGGGGTCGAACTCTATGGTTTCCCCACCGAAGACGATCGAGATTTCTTTGAGCTCATACTTTCCGTGCCGGGCATTGGCCCAAAAACAGCGCTCAACGTGCTCCGCCGCGCTCCCCGCGAAGCCCTGCATGGCGCTCTTGCTGCACGCGACCTCACCTACCTCACCAAGGTGGTGGGCCTCGGAAAAAAGAGCGCTGAAAAAATGATCCTCGAGCTTGCTGACAAAGTTGGCGAACGCACGCACGACGATCAAGACGCCGAAGTATTCGACACGCTTGTGGCACTTGGCTATACAGAGCGCGAAGCGCGCAAGGCGATTCAAGGCATTCCCGCCACCGTCGTGGGCAAAGACGCCCGCCTCAAGGCCTCCCTTTCTGCTCGACCATGAGAAACTTGCGCCGAACCATTCTCCAGCCCTATCACTATCTACTCGCTGCGTACGCGCTCGTGCGCTACGGAATGCCAGCACGAAAAATGACCGTCATTGGCGTGACCGGCACGAAAGGCAAATCATCGGTGTCTGAAATGCTCTACACCATCCTTATGAAGGCTGGCCACAAAACGGCACTCGCTGGAACAATCCGTTTTGCAATCGGCGAGGAGTCGGAACCAAATCGATTCAAGATGACCCTTCCTGGCCGCGGATACATTCAGAAGTTCCTCGCGCGCGCCATGAAGAAGGGCGCCACATTTGCCGTCATTGAGATCACGAGTGAGGCTGCGCGCCAGTATCGCAATCTTGGCCTTTTTTTGGATGCGCTTATTTTTACGAATCTGCAAAAAGAGCACCTCGAGTCGCACGGCTCTTTTGAAAATTATTTCCGCGCCAAGTTCGCCATCGGCAAATCGCTTGCGCGCTCGCCGAAGCGACCACGTGCGATTATTGCAAACGCCGATGATGAGCGCGGTCCTGCTTTTTTGGCTCTGCCGGTCGAGCGTCACATTCCTTTCGGAGCTCACGACATCCAGATCACCCACCAAGATCACAAAAGTATTTCCTTCACCTACAAAGGTACCGACTTCCACATTCCGCACCCCGGCACCTTTTCAGCCCTCAATGCCCTCTCCGCCATAAAGGCTGCTGAAAATTTCGGCGTCCCGCTCTCCGTATGTGCAGAGGCTCTAGGATCGCTTGAGACGATATCGGGACGACTTGAGCGCATCGACGTGGGTCAAGACTTTCTCGCCATTGTTGATTATGCGCATACACCCGATTCCTTAAAGGCACTTTACGAAGCGTTCCCGGGCAAGAAAAAAATCTGCGTGCTCGGCAACACGGGCGGTGGCCGCGACACCTGGAAGCGACCCGAGATGGGCAAGATCGCAGAAGCCCACTGCGACCACGTTATTCTGACGAACGAAGATCCGTACGATGAAGATCCTAAAAAGATCATCGACGAGATGGCTAGTGGTATGACCAAAAAGCCCGAGATCGAACTCGATCGCCGCACCGCCATCCGCCACGCACTTGCCCGCGCGCAAACAGGTGACGTCGTGCTTATTAGCGGCAAAGGCGCCGATCCATGCATCATGGGTCCAAAAGGCTCGCGCGAGCCGTGGAGCGATGCGGCCGTTGTACGTGAAGAATTGACAGCACTCACTCGGGAGAAAGAGCACGAGGCGGTATGATACAGCTATGAAGGATGTACACGATGCCTGGTTCTTCGCCGGACTTTTTGCTTTCGTTTTCCTGGTGTGGTTAGCAACGGGAGGCCAGTCGCGCCCCCTTGCCTGGTCGGGCCCAACACTTGCGCAGCCAAACGAGCTTGGTGGCGGCACGTATTTGCAACTGCCCCGTGCACCATTTGGCATCGGCAACCGCAGCACAAATCTTGGGGGTTCCTATGGCCAAGGTGAATCTCCGCTCAAAGGCATTGCCTTCGGGTCTCCTTCTCCATCTTCGGGCTCCGTACAGCTTCGTCCTAATGTGAACAACGCCAGCTCAACGTATGCGCAAAACGAATATCTGATTCTCTCGGTTCCAACTACAAACAAAGCCGTGACTATTTCCGGCTGGTACCTCACAAGCGAAATTACGGGCAAGGCCGGTCTCATACCTAAGGGAACCAGCGTTCCGACAACAGGCATCGTCAATGCACAAAAGCCAATCGTCCTTAACCCTGGACAAATAGCGCTTATATTTACAGGACGTTCGCCCATTGGCACCTCATTCCAAGAAAACAAGTGCAGTGCCTACCTGCAGAGTTTTCAGAATTTTACACCCTCGTTTTATGGCAACTGCCCCGACCCCCTCGATGAACTCATTGCATTCTATGGCCCCTACTACGCACGCGACACGAGCTGCGTAGACTACATAAAAAAACTACCGAGCTGCGAGACAGTACTCTTCCCTCCCGACGATCTCTCTTCGACCTGCACCGCTTTTGTAAAGAAACACTTCAACTACAACGGATGCATCAACACACACTACAAAGACGCCGACTTCCTTGGTAATACATGGCGCGTCTACCTTGGCCTTAATGACAGTATGTGGCGCGCTCGAAATGAAGTTGTTAAACTGCTCGACGCAAACAAGCGCACGATCGACGCCTTTGCCTACTAGAAAAAATGCCGCGTAAGTGCTAGTTTTTATCTAGCGCGCCCATATCTTCTCGGACTCGATATGGACGTTCGTTCGGTGAACAAACATCCGAGGCGGTTCTTGTTACCTCACTTCGCGCCCATAGCTCAGTCGGTAGAGCAACTCCCTTTTAAGGAGTGGGTCCCTGGTTCGAGCCCAGGTGGGCGCACAAAGCGAATGCGTGGAGTTTTGTGCGAGCCGGAGGGCGACGGCCCGAGGCGGGGTCGCGGAAATTTTCAGCAGAAAATTATCTGTGACCACGAAAGAAAAAGAGCACCTGCGTGCTCTTTTTTGTTTGGTGCGAGCCGCAGCGATGTTTTGCCAGCAGGCAAAACCGCGAGGCAGGATCGCGAAAACTTGCGAGTGACGACGAGCAAATTATTTGTGATCACCTCGGTGCGAACCGCCACTCCCATCTACCCCACCGAATACCCCTTCGCCCGAAGATTCTGTATCGGTAAAAAGAGCGGCTCGGGCAATTCGTCCCACGAAAACCAATCCCACCGCTCACACTTCTCCGGCTCCATAACACACACATCGCCTGCTGCCCACTCGGCTTTCACGAAGAGCGTAATATAATGCTTCTCCTCTTCCGCAAAAATATCGTTCGTAACTGTTTCGATCGTCACACCCTTGATAGCGATCCCGGTCTCTTCAGCTACTTCCCTTACCGCACAATCTTCGGGACTTTCTCCAAATTCCAAATACCCACCAGGAAACGACCATGTAGCGGCCCCATGCGAACCCTTTCTCTTTCCCAGCAACACACGACCATCCTTCATCACAATCACCCCCACTCCGACGCGTGGTCGCTCATCCATACGCATTTACACCGAAAGCGCAAAACGCTCGAGTGCTTGCGCTAGTTCAAGTCCGCCGCGCCGTGATTCCTGCAGAAGCGCAATGAGGTTGAGTGAGAGTTTGCGTGCATCGTCTGCCGCCCACACACGACTCCCCTTTTGCATGAGGTCCCGCGCTTTCCAGTGCAGTAGACCATGCAGCATTTCGGGTTGATCGCCCGCAAGAAGCGCCCGATTGATCTCGAGCCACAGAGCACTACGACTGCGCGCGCCGAGCGCGTTTACGAGTGCCGAATTAAACCCTCGCGCGTTCAACCGCTCCGACTTTGTATCAAAGGCATAGACCATCTTCGCTTTCGAGGCAACATTCTTCACCAGCGGAGCTGAAAGTCCGGGCGCAAGGATAATGAATACGTTGTCGGAATCAGCAAGGTCGCCGAGTCTGCTCGTGAGCACATCATCGCGTACCTCCTCGCTGCCCTCTTCTTCCTCGTTTTTGCGTTTTGGAAATGGATCATCAAGCACAATGAGCATGCGCTGCACAAAAAGTCCGCCGGACTGAATGAGTTCGTCGAGCGCCACCTGCGCGAGTTCCCTTTGGTCTAATCGCACATACGCAAGGTTGGGCTCCTTCGTACGCGCCTTCTCTACCCACTCAAATGCCTTTGCACGCACTTTGCCAACGTCCGATCCGTGAAAGAGATAGATCATGCTTCCATGGTTCCCCAATCACGGCCCGTTTTCATCACGGCTTGTATCGGCACGCCGTGGGTCTCATGACTCTCGAGTACTGATTCCATCACGCGCTCAATCGCGCGCCCGAGCTCTTCCACTTTTTCGGAACGTATCTCATACACAAGTTCGTCATGCACTTGCAGCAGAAGATGCGCGTCGTCGCGGACTTTGCGCTCACTCAGCATGTCATCAACCTCAACCATCGCGCGCTTTATGATGTCGGCCTGAGTTCCCTGTATCGGCGCATTGATCGCCATACGCTCTGCCTGCGCGCGCACATACGGCAATGACGACTTCATTTCCGGGAACTGACGACGGCGACCAAAGAGCGTCTCCGTGTATCCGTGCTTGCGGGCAAAACCCTTCGTCGTCTCCAAATATTCAGAGAGTGTTTTGAACGTAGAAAAATAATTTTCAAGAAATTCATGCGCTTCGGCGGTGGTGCTCCCGAGCTGTGCGCGCAGCGCATTCACGCCCATGCCGTAGAGAATGCCGAAGTTAATAACCTTTGCGCGGCGACGCATTTCAGCATCAACGGCCTCGGGCGCGACGCGAAAGACTTGCGCCGCCACCTCTCGATGTACGTCGCCACCATTTCTAAAGATTTGGCAGAGCTTAGGATCGCCGGACAAAATGGCCGCAAGACGCAGCTCGATCTGCGAATAGTCGAGCCCAACGAGTGTGTAGCCGGGCGACGCAACAAACGCATGCCGTATCGCCTGCCCGCGTTCGGAATGCAGCGGAATGTTCTGCAAGTTAGGGTTCTGGCTCGACATGCGGCCCGTTGTAGTACCCGTCTGCACGAATTCCGCATGCAGTCGCCCCTCCCCATCAAGCATGGGAGGCAGGTTTTCAATATAGGTCGAAAGCAGTTTTTTTATCTCGCGATACTCGAGTATCTCTGCCACGATTGGATGTTCGTCTTTAATTTTTTCGAGCTCGCTTTCGCGCGTGGAGCGCTGCCCGCCCGCCGTGCGTTTTTGTTTTTCAGGAATGATTTTCAGCTCATCAAAGAGCACTTCGCCGAGTTGCTTCGGCGAACTCACATTGAACTCGCGTCCCGCGAGCTCATAGATGCGCTTTTCCGCGCGCGCAAGATCTTTGCGGTAGGCAGTTGCAAGCTTCGTAAGCACCTCGCGGTCTACCAGCACGCCGCGTTCCTCCATGGCACGCACCACCGGAATGAGCGGCTTTTCTATGTCCTCGTATACGGTTTTCACTGCACCGAGTGCTTCTAGCTGTTTTTCGAGCTCAGCATATGCTTTTTCAAATGAGGACTGCTTTGTGAACGCCAGCACGTCATCGAGCGATGGTTTCGTAAGATCTGAAGAAATGAGCCACAGCATCACCGCAGCCTCTTCGAGTCGATTCGGGTCAACAACTTCTGCTGGCCCCGCTTCGACTTCGCCTTCTGCCATCCCTGCAACACCGGCGTAGCGTGCGAGAACATTTTTTGTTCTATCCTTGAGCGTACGGAAGCCAAATTCATCGCACATCGCGAGCACGTTCGGGAGCGTCACTTCCTCATACCACTTTTGTTCGGGTAGCGAAAAAGCAATCGGCGCATCGGTGCGAATCGTTGCGAGAGATTTTGAAAATCGCGCATCTTCTTCGTGATCGCGTAAAAGCTGCAGCGTACGCGCCTTAATTCCTTTTTCAAGAAGGGGCGCATCGCCTTTCTTTAACGCGGCGTAGATTTTTTCAATACTACCCACCTTGGTGATGAGATCGGTTGCTGTTTTTTCACCAATACCAGGTACGCCTTTTATGTTGTCTGACGGATCACCACGAAGTCCTTTCCAGTCGATGAGCATCTCGGGCCCAAAACCAAATCGGTCATTGACCGCCTTTTCGTCATACAAAATAGTGTCGTTGATTCCCTTTTTCAGCGTGTATACGCGCACGCGTTCATCACTAACGAGCTGGAGTGCATCCATATCGCCCGTCGCAATGATCACGTCTACGTTTTTGTGCGCTCCAAGCTCGTGTGCAATCGTGCCAAGCAAATCGTCGGCTTCATATCCCTCGCGCTCGTAGGTGCGAATGCCGAACGCTGCAAATATTTTTCGCGCCTCTTTGAGCTGTATCACAAGCGCGTCGTCGGTTTTCTGGCGCGTTCCTTTATACTCTTCATACGCTTCGTGACGCAACGTGGGCTTCGGCAAATCGAAACACGCGGCGATATAGTCGGGCTTTAGTTCTCCAATGATCTTGAGCAGCATTGCCATAAGGCCATAGAGCGCACCTGTCGGCACACCGCTCGGACTCGTAAACTCTGGCAGCGCGTGATACGCACGATGGATGATTGCGTGCGTATCAAGGAGCACAATTCGCTCTTTTTCTATCTTTTTAGGCATAAGAAATGGTGCGCCCTCCGTCTGGCAACACACCGATTGTAAGTGCGTGAGTCGCTTTTGGCAGACTATCAGCAACTTTTTCGGGCCACTCAAGAACAATAAGGTTGCCGGCGTTCTTCATGCTCTCATCAAAGCCGAGCGGGGCGAGCTCCGCACCTTTTTCAAGGCGATAGGCATCAATGTGAATGAGTCGCTTAAAAGCCCCACCCTCCGGCAGTGCATAGATCTTTTCAAGCACAAAGGTTGGGCTGGTGATCACATCTGTGACACCAAGCGCGGCGGCGAGCGCCTTGGTAAAGGCCGTCTTGCCCGCGCCAAGGTCTCCCGAGAGTGTGACGAGAGTGGCGTTCTCCTGGTTCGCCGTAAGCGCACGCGCGAATCGCGCGGCCTCCGCCTCGAATGCATCTAGGTTTGGGGCCGTAACTTCCGTCATACTCATATTGTACCCCTCAATAAGAAAAACGCCCGAGTCTTGCGACTCGGGCGTTTTGCTGTCTTCAGTGATGGCCGTGCCCACGATCGCCACGATCATGATGACCTCCTCCACCAAAGTGGAAGAAGATGCCTCCGCTGCCCGGGTAACTGTAGTCGAGAGGCGGTCCCCACCAGATCGGGGGAGTCATCGGAAGCGCGGGCATTACGCACACCCACCGCATACCGTCCCACTGCCACTGACCCGGATATTCACATACCGGACCAACCTCCACACCAGGCGGCGGCCCTGGTGGCAGCGGCACCACGTAGCGCGGCTGGGCTTGGGCGACCACACAGCCGGAAACAAGCAGAATTGTGCTGAAAAAGAGCAGTTTGAGTGCTTTCATTGCGTAAACCTCCTCTTCACATTATATACCCATTTTGCTTGTTTGTCAATTACTTCCCCCTCGCACATTTGTGCTCTGGTATGATGGGACACATGGATTCACCATTTGATACTCAAAAAGAGGAAGCTCATTTGCAAGAGATTCGTGAGCGCGAAGAAGAGGACGTTGTACAGATCATTTCCCAAAAATATGGCATGCCCTACGTCGACCTCTCCTTGAAAGATATCGATGCTGACGCTTTGCGCGTCATTCCAGAAGCAATAGCAAAAGAAGCGGAGGCCGGCGCCTTCGGGCGAACCTCGCACCAGCTTTCTCTTGCTGTACACAACCCAAACAACCCCACTCTTCCAAAGCTGCTTGAGGATTTAAAAAGCCGAGAATTCGTGGTGAAGCAGTTTATGGTCTCAAAGCGCAGCCTTGATAAAGTTCTTGCGCGCTACGCCGACCTCTCACTGACCGTAGAATCAAAACCTGGCGTGTTCATTGTTGAGCAAAAAACGATAGAAAAATTAAAAAGCGAGAGCGGGCGCAAGGCACTCGATGCCGAAATGGAGGCCGCCCTTGCCTCGAAAGCCCTTGACCGTGTCACGTACCTTTTTGAGGTGATTCTTGCCGGCGCCTTTGCACTACGCGCTTCGGACATTCACTTCGAGCCTGAAGAGTCGCAAACGCGCCTACGCCTCCGCATCGACGGTCTTCTGACGGACATCCGCTTCTTCGATCCAAAGACCTACCACATGCTTAATTCCCGCATCAAACTTCTGTCGGGTATCAAACTCAATGTCACCAACCGCGCTCAAGACGGTCGTTTTAGTATTGTGCGCCCTGACAGCGAGATTGAAATGCGCGTTTCCTTCATTCCCGGCAATTACGGAGAGTCGATCGTGATGCGTATTCTTGATCCAAAAGCGACGCAGGTCTCGTACAAAGAGCTCGGTATCAACGAGAAACTTTTGAAGCGCCTCGAGACGGAGATCCGCCGCCCTAACGGCATGCTGCTCACCACTGGACCAACCGGCAGCGGCAAAACGACAACGCTCTACTCGTTTCTTCGCGAGATCCACACGCCGGACATCAAGATCATCACGATTGAAGATCCGGTGGAATATCACCTCGAAGGTATCGTGCAAACACAGGTGGAAGGCACGAAATACACCTTCGCCGAAGGCCTGCGCTCGATTGTGCGCCAAGATCCCGACGTGATCATGGTCGGCGAAATTCGTGATGGCGAGACTGCTGGGATTGCTATTCAAGCATCGCTGACCGGTCACTTTGTGTTCTCAACGATTCACACCAACGACGCCGCCGGCACCTTCCCTCGCCTCGCTGACCTTGGTGTTGATCCAAAATCTTTTGGTTCTGCAGTGACGGTGGCTATGGCGCAGCGACTCGTACGGCGCCTCGAACCCACAACAAAAAAAGAACGTCCGCTCACTGACCAGGAGAAAGCAATGATCGCAAAAGTATTTGAGCCGCTCGCTGACAAATCACTTATTCCGAAAAATATGGAGACGGTATGGGAGCCTGCCCCCACAGCCGAGGGCGACACAGGCTACAAAGGCCGCGTTGGTTTGTATGAAGCAATCTTTATGGACGACGAGCTCGCAGAATTCCTCCGCAACAATCCTCCTTCAAATGAGATAAATAAACTCGCCGCAAAACAGGGCTATCTCACTATGGCACAAGACGGCATTGTGAAGGTTCTTGAAGGTCTCACGTCGCTCGAAGAGGTAGCGGCCACCGTTTATCTTCCCCAGATATAAAAAGGTTCGTAAATGGATCCTGTACGTATTCCTCCAGGCAATAACCCACAAATAGCGTGGGGGGAGTGAGACACCTGAGGATGGTCACAGTGTCGCTGCCGAAGCAACGAACCACGACGTCCTTGGGGAAACCCTCGAAGCCGTCAAGCCTTGCCCAGAGGAATATACACAAGATCAAAAAACCTGTGATACAATGTTAGCACACGGTAAGTTTTTATGTCAACCCCATCACTCAATTCTGGCGCGGTATCACAAGGGTTAGACGCGGCACTGCGCCCCTCTGATTGGGACACCTACGTGGGCCAACGCCAGGTAAAAGCGAACGTTCGCATTGCTATTGATGCCGCCATAAAGCGCGGCGGCATGCCGGAACACTTTCTTTTCTATGGTCCGCCAGGCGTCGGCAAGACCACCCTCGCCCACTTAGTAGCCACAGCCCTCGGTTCACCACTTAAAACCACCTCTGGTGTAGCTATTGAGCGCGCGGCAGACCTTGCCGCCATTCTGACGAATCTCGAGCCAGGCACTGTTCTCTTCATTGACGAGATCCATCGCCTTTCCCATAAAATTGAGGAGTTGCTCTACCCCGCTCTCGAGGGCGCACACCTCGACATCGTGCTTGGCAAAGGACCCTCGGCACGCACCGTTGAGCTCGCACTTCCGCCATTCACACTTGTGGGCGCCACAACGCGCGTGGCAAACATTTCAGGGCCTTTGCGTTCTCGCTTTGGCGGCGGAGTGTACCAGCTCGATTTTTATACAGATGAGGATCTGCGCGATATCATTGCTCGTTCTGCAGAAATCTTGGGCTTGAGCGCCCCACGTGAAGTAGTTGAAAGCATTGCTGCACGCAGCCGTGCGACACCCCGCATCGCAAACGCCCTTTTAAAGCGCGTTCGTGATTATTCCGAGGTGCATGAGCAGCCACTCTCTGCTTCTCTTTGTGATGAGGCATGCAAAATGTTTGGCATTGATTCGCTGGGCCTTACGAAAGATGATCGCCGCTATCTCGAAACACTCAAGACCGGTTTTCATGGTGGCCCCGCTGGTGTCCGCGCCCTTTCCGCTGCACTTCATGAAGATGAAGAGACGCTTGAGGGCGTCTATGAGCCATTTCTTCTCCGTCTTGGTTTTATCGAACGGTCCTCGCGTGGCCGCATACTCACGAAAGCAGGTCGCGAGTATTTAGAAGGATATTCGGTATACTAAATCTATGGCGGGACACAGCAAGTGGGCACAAATAAAACGACAGAAGGCGGTCACCGATGCAGCTAAGGGCCGTATATTTGCTAAATTCTCTCGCGAGATAACCCTTGAATCGAAGAAGGCGGCCGGCAACGTGTCCTCCCCCGCCCTCGCAGCGGTTATTGCACGCGCTAAGGCAGCAAACATGCCGAAAGACAACATTGATCGTGCCGTTACTAAAGGCGTGAGCAAGGACGCCGGAGATGTGGAGCAAGTGGTGTATGAGTTTTACGGCCCGGGCAGTATTGCTATTGTGGTATCGGCGCTCACCGATAGCCGCAATCGCACAACGCAAGAAATAAAACTTATTTTGACAAAAAACGGCTACGACCTCGGCACACCGGGCAGCGCTTCGTGGGCGTTCACAAAATCTCCGGACGGGCGATTCACACCAAACGAACCTCTGATGGATATTGCTGGCGAGGACGAAGAAAAACTTTCGCACATTATGACACTGCTCGACGAACAGGATGACGTGCAGCTCATTGCAACCAACGCGCGCGGCTATGAGAGTTCTGGGGATTGATCCTGGCTACGATCGGCTCGGTATTGCGATCATCGAAGGAGATCCGTCCCGCCCCACCCTCGTCATGAGCACGTGTGTTACCCCTGAAAAAGGCGCGGCGAGTATGCGCCTTGCCGCGGTTTCAAGCGCTATAAGCGAAGCTATAGCAGTACACCACCCCGACGTGCTTGCCCTCGAAACACTTTTCTTCAGCATCAACAAGAAAACAGCGATTGGCGTGGCGGAGGCGCGCGGTGCAATTCTTGCTGCAGCAGGTCTCGCTTCTATACCGGTTATCGAGTGTCGCCCTCAGGAAGTGAAGCTTGCGGTCACAGGCCATGGTGGCGCCGACAAAAAAGCAATCGCCTTAATGGTCCCAAAACTTATTTCTCTACCACCCAAAAAACGCCTTGATGACGAACTTGATGCCATTGCGATTGGTATCACGGCCCTCGCAAAAGGTAGATTTTAAGCTGTTATTTTGACGTAATCCACACAACTCTCCAGAAGCCCTTGCAAGAATATTTATATTCGATTAAATATACCCGTCGTGCCTTACTAACCGTAATTTTTTCACTATGGACGAAGATTTTGACAAGAACCCAATGGATGACGAAGAAGAAACAGACGATGCAGCGATGGATGATGATACTGAAGAGGAGGAAGACGATTTTTCTGACGACAACGACGACGATACGATGTAACGGTAAAAAATAAGGGTCCATGGTAGCATACGCACCATGAGCACTACCCCGCACACACGCAAGCCAGCGCATCGCGTTGGCTTGCGCCTGTTTAAAAGCAATCGCGCACGGACGCTTGCCTTTTGGTTTTTTGGCCTCGCTTTTTTTGCTGCTGGCATACTCCTACTTATTGTTGCTGTTGCCCCCACACCTGATATCACTTCGCTTGAAAATCGACAGATCGAGCAGTCTACAAAAATCTATGATCGGACCGGGCAGATCTTACTCTACGACTACAATCGAGATGCGCGACGCAACGTTGTGGCACTAAAAGACATTTCACCCAACGCCATCAACGCTACGATTGCCATCGAGGACTCGGGTTTCTATAGTCATGGCGGCATCCGTCTCACTTCCATCATGCGTGCGATGATCATTGACGTGATGGGTGGTTCTCTAAGTCAGGGCGGGTCAACGATCACGCAGCAGGTCGTCAAAAACACTCTTCTTACTAATGAGAAGAGTTTTATTCGCAAAGTACATGAGATGGTACTCGCGATGAAGTTGGAAGAAGTGTATTCGAAAGATCAAATTCTTGAGGCGTATTTGAACAATATTCCGTATGGTGGTGTGCTCTACGGTATCGAGTCAGCGTCGCAAGCATATTTTGGTGTCCCTGCGCGCGACCTCTCCGTGCCCCAAGCCGCCTACCTTGCCGCCATGATTCAGGCGCCGAGCTACTACTCACCATTTGGTCCGAACCGTGCAAAACTCGATGAACGCAAAAATCTTGTTCTCGATCGTATGGCATCGCTTGGCTTTATTGATTCCGCTACGCGTGACGCCTCAAAAAACACAATGGTTGCCTTCTCTTCCTCCGGAGAAAACTCGGTTCTGGCGCCGCATTTTGTGTTCTACATCCTTGATCAGCTTCAAAAGGAATTCGGTGACACTGCGCTGAAGACGGGCCTCAAGGTCACAACCACACTTGATGCTGACCTGCAGGTACAAGCGGAATCTATCGTACGCCGTTATGCGGCAGAAAATACCACAAAGTTCCGCGCATCGAACGCTGCCCTCACTGCTATTGATCCGAAAACAGGCCAAATCCTTTCAATGGTGGGCTCCCGTAACTTCTTCGATACCACCATCGATGGTCAGTACAACACTGCCCTCGCGCTTCGCCAGCCTGGTTCCACCATGAAGCCATTCGTGTACGCCCTTGCCCTTAAAAACGGCTTTACTCGTAAAACAATTTTGTTTGACGTACCCACACAGTTCTCGACCGCTTGTAGCCCATCTGACACGTCGAATATGACCGCACCTTGTTATGCGCCGCAGAACTTCGACAATCAGTTCCGCGGCCCAATGACGGCTGAATCCGCTCTTGCACAATCAATCAACATTCCAGCCATTAAGGCGCTTTATTTGGTCGGCATCAATAACGCGGTCAACTTTGCAAAGACATTTGGCCTCACCACACTCGGTGATGCAAATCAGTATGGTCTTACCCTTGTGCTCGGAGGTGGCGAAGTGCGACTCCTCGATCTTGTGGGTGCCTATAGTGTTTTTGCAAACGATGGAGTACTTAATAAGCCAACCGGCATTCTTGAGGTCACTGATGCACAGGGTACAACTCTTAAAAAATACGAGGCTTCACCTTCTACTGTTCTTGATGCAAGTGTTGCGCGCGACATGTCTGAGATATTATCGAATCCAAACGCTCGTCTTCCTGAATATCCACTCGATTCAGCACTTACGGTTTCTGGATACGAAGTTGCCGTTAAAACAGGTACTACAAACGATACACGCGACGCGTGGGTTGTCGGCTACACCCCATCGATTGCCCTTGGTGTGTGGGTTGGTAACAATGACAACAGCCCGATGGTGAAATCGATCGCCGGTATGATCGCTGCCCCGATGTGGAATTCTGCAATGAGCTATGCCGTCAGTAAATATCCAAAGGAATATTTCGGCGAACCAACCACCATATCATCATCTCTTCCGCAAATGTTACAAGGAAATTGGCGTATTCCTGATGCGACTGGAAGCATCGTGCCTCATAGCGAGCTTTACTGGTACAACAAAAATAATCCTGCAGGTAGTGCACCTTCATATCCAGCACAAGACCCTCAATTCAACAATTGGGAGTATGGGGTCAGTGCTTGGTACAACCGCTTCCCTAATCTTTTTTAGTCACCGTACAGATCCTTACTGGTTCATTGGTGAGATGAGATAGAGCAATGAGTTGTCACCTACGCCGCGCATAATAAGCGGTCGACCTATACCTGACGCCGTGAGCGTTACACTATCAGCATTGGTAAGACCAAATACCGTTGCTATGAAGCGATGATTAAAAGAGATGGTAAGTGCTACTCCAGAAACTTTTGCAAGCAATGATTCTGTAGACTCTCCAACCTCACTATTCTTCGCAAAAAGGGCGAGTGCGTTTTTCTTTGGGTCAAATTCAAATAAGACTTTGGAAAAGGCATCTGAAAATATAGTCGTTCTTTTGAGTGCTAACTCTAGATCTTTTCGCAGCACCACCGCTTCTGCCACGTGCTCTTTCGGAATAATTTGTTGATAGTCGGGGTAAGTCGCATTTGTGAGACGCGACACCATCGTTCCCTCTTCACTCACAAACGCACACTGGTGCTCGTCAAAAATAATCGTTACCTCACTGTCTGGTAGTGCTTGCGCAATTTCTAGTGCATTCTTTGCCGGAATTAGGAATTTTCCTTGCAAACCAGTGTTCCCTATTGGTATTTTCTTCTCGGCAAGGCGGAATGAATCAGTAGCAACAATAGTGAGCGTTGCATTTTGAATAGTGAAATATAGACTCGCGAGCTCAGGGCGTACGGTCGAGGATGAGGCACAGCTACCTACTGAGGAAATAACTGCTCGTAACGCATGTCCGGGTACCACCATCGAATTTTCCGTACGTTCCGGCATGGGGATAAGAGGAAAATCCTCATGCGGTGTTGTTTTAACAAGACTTCTGCTTGTACCGGTCGTGATAGAAACTGTGTCACCGGTATGTTCTATTCGCACATCACCTTCGCCAGAAAACGAGCTCGCAATCTGTTGGAGTACAGTTGCTGGTATTGCCACCACCCCATCAGTCTCACATTCACCACGCACTTTATAATCAATCCCTGTTTCAAGATTTGTTGCGCGCAGTTTTATACCATCATCACCTGCAACAATAAGTATCGAAGCAAGAGCGGGGAGTGTCGCATGCTTTCTTTCGGCGAATCGAGACACGATATGCACAGCCTCTCCTAGTATTTTCTTTTCTATTGAAATATTCATACGGAAGTTATTAGGGGTGTTGATACTCGGGATAACGTAAAAAAACTAAAGAACTGTGCGGTGGATTTGTTGGTGAATTCGGGGACATGGTGTTGATAGAGCATGGGAATACGCTACACAAGTAATGCGCGAATACTTTGTATCTCTTTTGCCAACTCGGTGTCCACAGCTAATTCACTCTTTATCTTCTCACAGGAGTGGATAACGGTGGTGTGATCACGGCCACCCAATTTTGCACCGATGGAAGGATAAGAAATATGAAAATCTTCTCGTAGTAAGAACATGATCACTTGTCGCGGACGCACCACTTCCCTACGGCGTGTCTTCTCGTACACACTATCCTCGCTTATGCCATAGAATTCTGCGACGCGATCTACAATATTTTTTACCGA
>OMJE01000018.1 GCA_900299275.1 bacterium
GAGGTTGATAAAAGCAAAAAGCCCATTAGGGCTCCTACAGTAGTCATTGATTTACATTAGCGAAATAGCAAGTAACTATCTCGCTTTTATAAGATAGCATATTGACAAATATATGTCAATACTTCGTAATCACGAGCCAAATGCCGCTCAGGCGGCTTACAATCTGACTTTTTTGAGCTCTCTTTAGTGCCGAGCGAAGCTTCGTGCTGAGTGCAGAATCACACTAAGCAATAAAAGCGTGCCAAGGAATATCCCTGCCGCCGCTACCAGAGAGTCAATGGGTAGAGCACCAAGCGTCAAGTAGACCATAAACCACCAGGCGGAAAAGGTGACCAATGAACCCCACGCAAATGTCTTCGGACGTTTTGACATCGTCCATGAGATGGCGAAAATAAGGACTATTATTCCGAATAATGCCCCATACGAGGGCGTCAGCACCGCACTGCGTCCGCCGCCCAAAAGATAATCCGTAACGAGAAGACCGAGGGAGGACAGTAGCACGAGCGACATGCCGAAACGCAAACCATGCGTCGCCACTGCAATGTGCTTGTTTTCTTTGCGGGTGACCTTACCATCGCGCAGCGCCTCTAAATACCATACTTCTGCAAGCACGGCCGAAGCAGCACCAACTACTGCGCCCATCAGTTGGCCGAGGGCGAGCAGCACGGGCCATTCATGCCAGGGATTCATTTTTGTAGCAATGCCGCAAGCTCTGTGCGGTACTTTTTCATGACCTCCATGCTCGCCTTCATTTCGCTCTCACCTCCCTTCTTGCGACGCTCAATCTCCTCGGCGATCTTTTTAAATAACTCTGGATCTTTGGAAATCATCGCCGTCATTTGATCCCGCTGCGCCTCCGGCACGTCCTTCAGCTTCCACTTTGCGTACTGTCGAATGAGAAAATCTTGTACTGCCATACCGCAATGATAGCACAACCCTTAATCGCGATCCGTACGTACCATAATCCCTCGTATCGTGCGCGTGGCGAAGTACAGGGCGAAGAGCGACAGCACCGCAAGTGCCTCGATGTACAAAAAGGAGGGCGCAAAGGCGCTCGTGCCACCACGATAACGATCGACTGCGGCGGTTCCAAATAAAATGGTGCCGAGCACAGCGAGTACTTCACTCACCCAGTGGATCCAGACCTGTCGTGGATTAATAATCCCCGCCACAATCACAAGCACCGCTGCAACGGTCACCGCGCCAAACGTGGAAAGTGGGATATCAGCACGTGTGGACTGGGCGAAAATCAACACCAAAGCGGACACGACAAACAACGTCTTAACTTCATCACCATGATAATGCGCCAGGACTTTTCGTGACGGCACGGTCGTAGTTACGGTATCGTCGTAGCTCATATAAAAACAGTATACGCCCTCGGGCGTATACTGTCTTTACCATTAGTAGTGTGTGAAAGCGTTTACGCTGCCTTGGGCAAGATCTTGTACATGCCCGTGCCGCAGACCGAGCACTTGCCCTTCGCTGCCGGACGACCTGGTTTAATCTCTACCATTTCAACGTCTTTCATTTCGCGCTTCTCTTTGCACTTCACGCAGTAACCTATGATTTTGTCATCCATATATGTCGAGCATAGCACGTATACGGGAAGATAGGGCCTCTGGACGCTCCCCTGTTGATAACCAGATTAGGCGAGGGGGATGCTCTTTTTCAACACTTCGACAAATCGCTCCAGATCTCGCGCATGCGTGCGCTTCCCCCATGAGACGCGCAGAGTGCTTTTTGCGCGCTCAGTGTCCTTAGTGAGCGCGTACACGGCGCGTGAGCCTTCTTCGCTATCCGTCTCACAAGCGCTCTTGGTAGAAACCGCGATGCCCGCCTCATCCAGAACGGCCACCAGATAATCCGTATCCCGACCGGGCAACGAGATGTTTAGAATATTTGCGGCCTGCTCTTTCCCTTCAGTGATGACTGCCTCAGGAATGTCTGCCGCAATCCGCGCACGCAGACTGGCTCGCTGCGCCTGCGCTTCGTGCACAAATTCTTCGCGTCCTGCTACTGCCTCTATAAGCGCTTCCGCAAAGGCTTCGGCAAGCACAGGAGATTCACTGCCAGGGCGCATGCCGCGTTCCTGACCACCGCCGCGATACAAAGGTTCCATGGGTATGGTGCGATGTGCGACCAGCACTCCGAGACCGCGCTCAGGGGAAATTTTTGAAATATCAAAGGTGAGGAGATCGGCGCCAAAATGACTACGCGTGACCTTCTCGGTCTGTGGCGCCTGACTAGCGTCGACGTGAAGCACCGGCAAAACGGTGAAGGCATGTGGTATCGGCCGAGCGGCCTCAACACTCACCTGAACTGCTTTGCTGGTGCGGAATTTCTCAAGTACTGATGCGACCTCACGCGTGTTCCAAACCACACCTGTCTCACCACACACGGCATCCATCGACACGAGCACCGTATCGTTCGTGAGCATTGTCATGAGACGCTCCGTGTCCACGCGACCGTCGCTCATCGGTAGCGGTTCCACCGTCATACCCTCTTCGCGCAGAAGCGCCATGTTCTCGACGATGGAGGCATGCGAACTGGGCAGATAGAGCACATGCGTCGCCTGGCCTTCTCGAAGCTTAAGAGCTGCACGCACCGTGCCGAGGATAGCGAGGGCATTTGATTCCGTTGCGCCGCTCGTGAAAATGATATCGTCGGCTTTCACCTCGAGCAGCCGCGCGACCTTCTCGCGCGCACGTTCCAACAGCTCACGAGCCGTGCGGCCTTCGGTGTGCGGCGACGACGGATTACCAGCCACTCCGGCAGCGTTGTCTAGGTATAGTCTGCGCTTCGTAAACATCTGCACATTTTGACACAACAATTGCAAAGATGCCATTTTTGTGATGAAATAGGACCATTATGGCGCGCGAACTCCGAGCGCCCGTCATCGCGGTGATGGGCCATATCGACCACGGCAAGTCCTCTCTCTTGGACTACATCCGTAAATCAAACGTCACTGCCGGCGAGGCAGGCGGCATCACTCAGCACGTCTCCGCCTATATCGCGACCCACAATGGCCGCGAAATTACGTTTCTCGACACGCCCGGGCACGAGGCCTTTAAGGCGCTCCGCACGCGTGGTGCGCGCGCGGCCGACATCGCCATCCTTGTTGTCGCTGCCGACGAAGGGGTCATGCCGCAGACGCTCGATGCCCTCGCTGCAATCGAGGAGGCTCACATACCTTACATTGTCGCAATCACAAAAATTGATAAGAACAATGCAGACGTGGAGCATGCAAAGCATTCTATGCTCGAGAAAGGCATTTATCTCGAAGGACTGGGCGGCGATATAGCCTACGCACCGATCTCGTCAAAGACCGGCGAAGGCATCCCTGAGCTTCTCGACCTTGTGCTCCTCGCTGCCGACCTCCTGGAGCTCACCGCCGACCCTGAGGCTCCTGCTACAGGGTTTGTCCTCGAGGCCACCCAAGACCCGAAACGCGGCGCATCGGCAACACTCATTATTAAAGACGGCACACTGACGCGGGACGGCTTTGTGGTGGCCGGCGAGGCGTACTCGCCCATTCGCTTTATCGAAAACTTTCTCGGTGAGCGCGTGGAGAGCCTCGGCCCCTCATCTCCGGCCCGCATTGCTGGTTTCTCTAAATTGCCAACGGCCGGTGCACTCTTCACGATGGCTCAGACCAAAAAGGAAGCCGAGTCCCGCGCCGCAGAAAACGCAGTTTCTCCACTGCCCACTGCAAGCACGACTGCGGAAGGTGTTATGGAATTGCCGCTCATCATTAAGACGGATGTTGCAGGATCCATCGACGCGATCGCGCATGAGCTTTCAAAAATTACGCATGAGCGCGCTGCAATCCGTATCGTTGCAACCGGCGTAGGAAGCGTTACGGAGGGCGACGTGAAGACTGCACATGCAACGGGCGGCGTCATAATTGCATTTAATGTTGGGATTGATCCCATCGCCCGCGACCTTGCCGACCGAGATCATATTTCCATTCTGCCCTTTTCAATTATCTACGAACTTTCTGAAACCGTTTCTGACCTACTGAAGTCGCGCGCACCGAGTATCACTATTGAACAAGAGCTTGGACGGGCAAAAGTGCTTGCCGTGTTTTCTTCAACCAGCAAGAAACAAGTACTTGGCGCAAATCATGTATCAGGCACACTCACGGTTGGCGATCGTGTGAAGATCATGCGTGGCGGAGAAGAGCTTGCGCGTGGCAAAGTTGCAAATCTTCAGCGTGCGCGTGCCGATGTAAAAGAGATTCATACGGAAGGCACCTTTGGCACGGAAATAGAAGCAAAGGTAGATGCGGCTCAAGGCGACGAACTGCTCACATTTGCCGTACGCGAATCATGATTGAGCGACCCGACGAACGACCAAAGACCCACCACACGAAGCGTGTTGCCGAAGCTATTGCGCACGCGGCGGCAGATTTTATACGCGACGAAGCGGGCAGTAATTCGCTTATCACGGTGACCCGGGCGCACGCCGCAAAGGATCGTGTGACCGTCTTTGTAAGTGTCTTACCTGAAGAGCAAACCAAAAATGCCCTTATCTTCCTTGCACGTAAGCGCCAAGATTTTTCTGATTACCTCAAATCACGTGCCCGTCTTGGACCTCTCCCGCGCGTCGAGTTTCTACCGGAAAACGGTGAATTTGATGTGCTATCCGAACAGCAATAAGCCTTCTCCGCATTTCGAGCGACACTCTCTAAAACCGGCAGCCCGTGAGTGTCGTATGCGCTGTTGCTGCTTTTAATATAAGATCTGCATCGGTACTGGTCACCTTCTTGTCACCATTTACGTCCGCTACGGCTGACCAGCCTCCCGAGGTCGCCAGCTTGAGCGCGGCCAGCGCATCTGC
>OMJE01000019.1 GCA_900299275.1 bacterium
CGAGCGCGTGAGAGCTGCCCCTTCGTTTAAGGGCTTCGACACGATTGAGATTCCCGAAATTGTGCCCGCCGATGTATCCTTTGACCTCTTCGACTTCCCTCCCGATCACCCAGCTCGTTCAAAGAGCGACACCTACTACGTCGATGAAAAAAATATTCTCCGCACGCACGACACCGTCTTTTGGTACTACTACCTGAATGATCCGACAATTAAAGAACGCATCGCTAAAGGCGAGGGAGTGGGCGCGCTCTGCTACGGCAAAGTCTATCGCAAAGACGAAATCGACAGCCGCCACATGAACATCTTCCACCAGTTTGGTGGTTGGTATATTGCCCCTGACTCCCAAGAGATAACGCCAGATGACCTCAAGAAGGTATTCGGAGACATCGTACACGCCGTATTTCCTGGCACCGAATTCCGTGTAAATCCTGACACCTTCCCCTACACTGACCCATCGTTTGAAGTGGAAGTGAACGTAAAGGGAACCGCCGCGGAGGGACCTGCTAAAGGTGAATGGCTCGAAATCCTTGGCAGCGGAATGCCCAAAAAGACCACGCTGGCAAAATTGGGCGTGACCGGCTACCACGGTTGGGCCTTTGGTTTTGGCCTCGAACGTCTCGCCATCATTTCAATGGCACTACCTGATATTCGCCTTCTCTGGTCGACCGATGAGCGCGTGAAAAAACAACTCGTCCTCGGCAACGCTTACAAGGAGGTGAGCAAATACCCGCCGATCGTTCGCGACATATCGTTCATTGTGTCCGCGGACTTTGTTCCCAATAACTACTTCGACCTTGTGCGCGATATAGCCGGTGACCTCGTAGAACAAGTAGATCTCATCGATAAATACGAGAACGCTGAAAAGCTAGGAGCAGGTAACGTAAGCTATGCCTACCGCATCACCTACCGCAGCATTGAACGCACCCTGACGAGCGAAGAAGTGACCGCTCTCCACAAGAAACTCGAGGACGCCACAGTGAGCAATTTCAAGGCAAAAATCCGCTAGTGTGGTATAGTTCTTGCCATGAGCGTGGGCGAATATCTCTATGGCGTCCAGACGGCCATTACGTACGTATTCGGCTTTGTTGCCCTATACATACAGGTCTTCTTGATGATCGTACTCTTCCGCGAGCGCAAGGCGATCGCGGCGGGCACTGTTATTCCTGATAACGTCGATTGGCCAGCAGTCACCGTGATAATCCCCTGCTGGAATGAAGAAGAGACCGTCGTAAAGACCGTAGAATCTCTCCTTGCTATCGACTATCCGAAAGACAAACTCATCATAAAAGTGATTGATGATGGCTCGACCGATAGCACCTGGGAACGCGCGCAGGTCTTTAAAGATGTCGAAAACGTGCATCTGCATCGAAAGGAAAATGGCGGCAAGCACACGGCAATGAATTACGCGCTCGAGCACACCACGACCGAATACGTGGGCAACCTCGATGCCGACGCCTTCATCGATAGAGACGCACTGAAGAAAACGATGTGGCAATTTTTGAATGATCCAGAGATGATGGCTGTATCGCCCGCCGTCGTCATTCACGAGCCGCAAAACGCACTCGAGCGCGCGCAGCAAGTGGAATTTGATATCTTCATTTTGGTAAAAAAAGCACTCGCATCCGTAAATGGCGTACACGTCACTCAAGGGCAATTCTCTATGTATCGAAAGAAGGTCTTTGATGAACTGGGTCCCTACCAAAAAGCACATCAAACGGAGGACCTTGAGATTGCCTATCGCATGCAAGCACACGGATACAAAATTGGCCAGTGCCACGATGCCTTTGTGCATACCGTGGCCATGGACACCTTCCCCACTCTGTTCAAGCAACGTCTGCGCTGGGTCTATGGCTTCATCAATAATACGTATGATTATCGTAAGTATCTCCTGCGCCCGCGGTACGGCACCTTCTCCGTGTTTAGCGTACCAATGGGTCTGCTCTATCTCGTCACGATACTCTTTTCTACAGGGTGGATTGTCTGGACCCTCGCACGAGCTGCATATGACGCAGTCGTGCGCCTATTCGTAACGAATTTCTACGTAAGCTACACCGCTCCAAGCTTCTTTTACACGGACACACGTCCAATCATGTTCATCACGATCATTTTGTTCACCTTCTTCCTATGCTCGGTGATCCTCGGCAAGATCGTACGCGGTGAGAAGATTCGCGTCGGTTTTTCCGTCATTTACTTCTTTATACTTTCTAATTTTATTGCTACCGCATGGCTCGGCAAGGCGCTGTACAACACGCTCGTAAGCCGTAAGGAAGTATTGTGGCGATAGCAGGTAACTCGACTTTTTATATGCACAAATACCGCCATTGGAAGACATCAGTCATTGCTCTCCTTATTACCTTGGGCATATTTAGCGTCGTTATTTTCATCTCGCGCTATGCCACTGACCAAAAGATAAAAACAATCCAAACAGCGCAAGACATGATTGCGCTCGATATTGCGTCTTCCGAAACACAATTCTCCCTGCTTTCTGAAATGTCCTGCAAGAATATTGGCGCAAGCTCCCTATCCGGAGAATTACGCTCTATGGAAGCACGCATCAGCTATGCGGAGACAAACAAGATAACCAGCAAGGAAGAGCTCCTGCGTTTGAAAAAATCGTATTTCCTTCTCGAGATAAAAGACTTCTTGCTGCTCCGCAAAATCAACGAACGCTGTGGCCAGACAACTGTGCCAATCATTTACGTATACACGACCGATTGCAGCGACTGTGTAAAACAAGGTTATGTTCTCACCGCACTGCAGGAAAAATATTCCAAAGTACGTGTCTACTCATTTGATAACACCGTGCAGCTTTCAGCACTGCAGGCCTTGCTTGCCGTCTATTCTATCAAAGGCAATGACTTCCCCATGATGGTCGTTGGAGACAAGACCTACACCGGCGTACGCACGCTCGATGAGATGGAGACCAAGATTCCCGCCATTATGAAGCTTGCGGCAGAACAGAAGGCAGCGGCTGCAAAGTCAGCTGCAGCAAGTAGCACTGCACGATAACAAACCTTGGAGCCGCCTCTCGGACTCGAACCGAGGACCCACGCTTTACAAAAGCGTTGCTCTACCAACTGAGCTAAGGCGGCTTCTAAAAGAACTTTAGCACTATACCGTATTTAATCCTGTTTCTCCACCGGCGAGAGCTCCGGCATCGTATCCTTCAGTCTCTCCTTGAAATCCGAAAGTGTCTTCACAAATTCCCGCGTCTCGGCAGCCGGACGAATTTCCACGTGATGATGCACACGCAAATACCGCACCAAGCGCGTAAGCACGCGCTCCACTTCGCGTACTGCCTGGAGAGAAAGGTGCGCCACAAAATGGCTCACCTTGCCGGCAATGCGCAGAGATTCATCTTTTGCAAACGCAACAAAATCAACGTGCTCAATGATAAACATGATGCGTTTCACCTGCTTATCCAAGCGAGCCCGATACTCTTCGTAATAGCGCGCTTCGCGCGTCTGTTCATAGGCACTCAGCACGAGAAACCCCCCTGACAGCACGAACGTAAGACCAATGAGAATAAGATAGATCACGGCAACCTTAGCGTGCGGAGATGCGCACGAATCGGGTAATTTCAACGCGTTCGCCAAACTTTTGTGTTGCTTCGTTCAGCAGCTCTTTGATGGTCTTAGTCTCATCCTTAATAAAAGGCTGTTCAAGCAGCACTTGGTCACGGAAGTAGCTTGCGAGCTTTCCTTCCATAATCTTTGCTTTCATTTCTTCAGGCTTACCTTCGACTTCTTTTTCAAATACGGCTGTTGCTGCGGCACGTGCTTCAGGCGCAATATCATCTACCGACGTGTACTTGGGATCCGTGGCTGTGATCTGCATAGCAATATCGCGTGCCACCTTACCGAAATCCGGATTCTTTGCGACGAAATCAGTCTCACAGGAAAGGAGGGCCATGGCGCCAATGCCACCCTCGTGCACGTAGGTACCAATAGTGCCGGCACCAAGCTCGCGCTCGGCTTTCTTTTCTGCAGAAGCTGCACTGTGCTTACGCAAAATAACCTCTGCCTTTGCAATATCTCCTCCGGCTTCTTCAAGTGCCTTCTTGCACTGCATCACCGATACGCCCGTCATTTCACGAAGTTGTTTTATCGTGTCCGTTGTTATGTCCATGATTATGCCTGCACTCCCTTCTTAAATGCGCTAGTAAGCTCACTCAAAATAAGTTTAACAGCTTCGCGAGACGTGTCATTTGCCACAATGGGATAAGTTGCATCAGCAACGTTGCAGTCCGAGCTCATAAGGCCGATGACTGGAATACCCGCATCCTTTGCCTCCTTTACGGCATGCTTTTCGTACTTGGTATCCACGATGACGACTGCATTTGGGCGCTTCTCGAGCTTCGTAATACCATCGAGGCGTGCCTCAAGTTTCTTCTTTTCGCGGTCGAGGCGCACGAGCTCAAGCTTCGTATGCTTCATCGCACGAGCACTTGCCTGACTTGCGTCGCTCAAGTCTGCGAGGCGAGCAACGCGCTTCTTAATTTCTGCCCAGTTTGAAATAGTGCCGCCGAGCCAGCGAGAGGCCACGTACGGAGCGCCGATCTCCTGCGCTGCTTTTTTAACAATCTGCGCCACTTCTACCTTACCGCCCACAAAAAGGACCGTCTTACCCTCCTTGGCGAAGGCCTCCATCAAGCCCTTTGCCTTGTCGAGCTGTTCCGAGGTCTTAGCAAGGTCAATAATCTCCTGACGCCCTTTCGTACCCACCAAAAAGCCCTGCATAGAGGGATGGCGGCGGCTCTTCACCTGTGCGAAATGCGCCCCTGTGTCGAAGAGGCGCTTTACCTGTGCCGATGCTCCTGTTGTTGCCATTACCCCGCTACTGTACCTGAAGTATCGCCATTGCGCAAGGCATCTTCGGCCTTTGCCAAGGCCTCGATAATCTCGCCAATATCACCCTGCATGCGCTTAGGCAGATTGTGCCACGACTCGTTGATCCGGTGGTCGGTGATGCGATCTTGCAGGTAATTGTAGGTTCGGATCTTCTCCGATCGGTCGCCGGTACCAATTTGGCCTTTTCGCTCGGCTGCATGCTTCTTCGCTTCTTCTTCCTCGTGGAGCTGTTCGAGCTTGGCGGTGAGGATCTGCATGGCCTTTTCGCGGTTAGCAAGCTGACTGCGCTCACTCGACGAACGCACGTCAATGCCAGTCGGCTTATGCACAAGACGCACGGCCGTTTCGACCTTGTTCACGTTCTGCCCACCTGCGCCTCCACTTCGCGAGAATTCCATTTCGATATCTGCGGGACTAATGACTATCTTTGACTTCGCACGGATCGGCAACACGGCCACCGAAGCCGTCGAGGTATGGATGCGTCCTGATTTTTCGGTAAGGGGCACCCGCTGCACACGATGCACGCCTGTCTCAAATTTTAGTGCCTCCCAGACGCTCGAGCCTGAGATCTCAAGAGTGAGGTCATCGATGATACGCGTTTTCCAGCCGCGGCTTTCAGCATATTTCATATACATTTCCCGCAGATCGGCGGCAAAAATTGTCGCCTCATCGCCCCCAGCACCTGCGCGGAATTCCATGACCACCGAGGTAGGCGCAGATGCCTCTTCCTCTTCTTTTTTGAGGATTCGTTCAATCTCTACCAAAATATCTGCCTGGCGGGCATGAATGCGTGCCGCATCATCAGCAGCCATCTGCTGAAGCTCCGCGTCGCCCTGTGCTGCCTCAGCAGCCTCGGCCGCCTCGGCATCGAGTCGCTCGTATTCCTCCGCAAGGTAGGCCGTCGCGAAGTTCTTTTTGAATTCAGGCGAGTAGTCCATCATAGCTATGGTAGCAAAGAAGCGCTAAAACTGCTTCGGCTGCAGTGCGCGCGCAGAGGAAATTCCTCAGGCACCGACCAATGCAATTAAACAGTTTTAACGCTTCTTAGAGGCGCGCTGCTTAAAGCGCTCCACACGACCCGTCTTGTCGAGCATGCGATCTTCACCCGTATAGAAAGGGTGTGACTTGCTCGAGATTTCCACGGTCACTTTCGGGTATTCCTTACCCTCAAAGCGAGTGGTTTCGTTGGTCCGGATGGTGGAACCGATCAGGAATGCCGTACCCGAGGCGAGATCCTCGAAGACGACTGGTCGGTATTCTGCCGGATGGATATCCTTTTTCATACGAGCGATAGTAGCACGGACTTAGTAGGGCGTAAAGTCGGGCACCACGTTCACGATGACACTTGCGCGATTAGACGTAAGGGTGCCACTGGTGCAGACCACACTATAGGTCGTTTGTGTCGCCACTGTGTCCTCTTTAGTTCCGCCGGCATCCTGAGTAGAAAATGACCAACCGTTCGGATCGGGGTTCTTTGTCAATCTACAACCATTGAGAGCATCTGAAACCCACGTGACTACAACCTTGCCATTCTTAAAAACACGCTTCGGCGCTGCGTCAATCATGACGCTCGGCCTTGCTGCTTTTATGAGCGAACAGGCCGTGTCGGCGGTACTCGAGCCGCCATTCAACCCAGCACATCCCCAGAGCCAGGAGGTAGCATTTTCTGTCTTATTGTACGGAGTGCCTGCATCACAGGCATACTGTGCCGTTCCGCACACACCTGCTATCGGTGCTGCGCTCGGAGTGACCGTAAACAATGTGCATGGTCCGCAATTATTCTGTTCATTTGACTCTGTGACCTGACGCGTGCTATCTGCGCACGCATGCACATAAAAAGACTGTGCGGAACCGAATGTCAGCAGGCTCGTCGTTGCCGTGAATGTTTTATTGATGCCAAGCGATGTACCACGATTTACGGTGTCGAGACTCGACAACCCAGAAGTGCATGCTGAATTTGATGCCTTCTCAAAATTTATAACGAACGCTGGCGAGCCAGTAATAGCCGTCCCGCTATTTGTTATATCTGCGGAAAGCTTAAGTGCCGTGCCGGCAACCGCACTATTTTGTTTAACAGGACCCGACACCAGATCAGGCAGCGCGGCTTCATGGCTTGCTGAACAGGACGCGTTTGTACCACCATTCTGACCGCTACAGGTCCAGGTAGCGGTGGCGCCCGCCGCAGGGAAAAGCCAATTGGCACTTGGCGTACCAGCTGCGCATTGCGTATCACTTCCATACCCAGATGCAGTGTAAGGATATGTCTTTCCGTTTGCCGTACCGCATGCGCCATTCGTCCCAGTAGGTAATGGAACAACCGTGTAGGCAAAAGAGAAATTCTTTGTGATACTCTTATCGATTCCCGAGTCCGCCCAGAGAAGAGTCGCTGTAAAGTTTGCATAATAGGTGCCAGGCTGGCTTGGTGCCGTGAAGGTACCACTACCGCTCGCAGGACACAGGGGTGCGTTCAAAAAATTCCCCACGGTTTTACACATGTTAGTGCCCGAACCAGTCGGCGCATTGAAGAACGTCTTGGACGAATTATTAACAACACCTGACAAGAACCATCCGTGATTGAATAGCTCCCACGTCGAATAGTCAACATATATATCGATTAAGTCATAATTTACCGATGAATCATAGATCGTATATCGGTTATAAAGAGACATTTTCCCGTCCACAGTCATGGTGCTCGACGGATAAATAGGGGTCGGTCCAATGTTCGCGGTAATGACGACGTCATCGCAAATATTGTATTCAGGCATCGCGGGCGAGCACCACATATTATCGGGAGCAGAAAATGTGTAGGTATCTGCTTTCGCCTTTTCCGCACCTCCAAGCATGCTTGCAAAAGCAACTGCAATGGCGACGAGCAGCATGCCGTTCCTACGCGACACAAAAAGGAGCATGCCGAGCACAACGACCAAGCCTATGACCGCCCACAACATGACGGCGCGTGAGGCTGGTTGCGGAATATTGCGTGACGTTATTGCAAAATCATGCTGATAGAGTATGCCGCCATGCGCATCTGAGAGCTGAGCCCCGACAGTCGGACTCACGCAGCGCGAAGTAATCGGTATCGCAATTTCTTCGACGCTCTTTCGCGTGGTCGTTGCCACGGCGTGAGCCACATCGGCTGCGCACGCATTTCCATTACCATCCTTGAGCGAGAAATTCATACTCGTCACCTTCTGCCCGCCGTAAAAAACACTGAGCAAGGCGACATCGCCCTTTTGATAGGTGTCTTTATCTAGTACCACATTGCGTATTGTGGCGCTCGCCCCTTGCACGACGTACTGAAAGCGTTGCGACGACGCAACTTCTGCTCCATGCGCATCACGAAATGTTACAAGAGCCTCATATGATCCTGGCTTAGTGGGCACATACAGACTAATGGAAACGGGACGTGCTTGTCCGGCACCGAATGTAGCTGCTGCTTGTGTATGAGTATCTACGACTGGCCCAAATGATGATTCGGCACGTGTCTCGACGGTCGGAACAATATCTTGCGCTATGGCGCTATTCGTTACAGGGCAGTCGGCGATGAGTGTCTGCCCTGGTGCAACGAGCCGAATTGCTGGAAGCTCCTTGGGCAATGCGGTATGCACGTCCTCAGCGTTGCCACCAAGACGAAGCGCGCACGGCCGTACTTCTACTGGAGCAACGGTTGATTCGACCGTAATTGCTTTTTCAATCGTCGTATACGCATAGAGCAGTCCGCTCGCATTTCGCGCTTCCAGACCTACGACAAACTGCCCCGACAAATAAGGAGGGAGCGTATAGACAATCTCTTTGTGTACCGTCTCATGCGCAACGAGAGCGAGCGTATCATGGTCAAACACCTTTGTGGCAACGGGCACTGGATGTCCAGCTAAAAGACGTGAGAGCGTGAGCGCGTATCTCACCTCGGGCTGTACCCCTACGCGATTTGATATATCAAAGCCAACCACAACGGATCGTCCCGCCTCTGACACAATGCTGGCATTTGAAATGTTGACTGTTGCGATCGTCGTCATTTCTTGTGCAAATGCTGACGGCACAACACAAAGCGAGAATACACAGGCTAGTACCGAGAGATATTTGAGCGTCATGTACTTGAATTGTAGTGCACCCAGAGCGCTCCGCAATTGCGCACCTGTGCAAATGCTTCTGCAAACGCACCCCTTACGGGGGGTGCTAATAAGGTGTCAGGATCGGAACCACATTTACAATTACACTGGACGGAGCTGATTTGGTCACATTATCTGCAGCAGTACAGGTCAGGGTAAATTGTGTTTGCGTCGTCAATGCGCCCGTAGAAAGACCCGTCGTATTTGTGGCGGGCAAACCCGACTGCCACGATGCGCCATCTTTCGTAATACTGCAGCTCGTGGCGCCCGTAGATGTCCAGGTCAATTTCGCACTGCCTCCTGTGACGACACGGCTAGGACTTACCGTAAGGGTTGCCGTTGGGTTATAGACTTCTGAACACGGGATCGTTCCTGCCGCAGTCGTGCAGGTCCACGTGTAGGTGCCATTGTTGTAGTTATTGCTGCCGCTTGTACCTGGATTACACCCATAATGCGTAGCCGCACAGAGTGGCGCGTCAGAGACTGTTAATGTCTGCCACACACCACAGTTGTTGTTATCGTTTGATTCCAGCACTACGTTGAGGGGCTTGTCCGCGCAGGCTCGTACCTTGTACGTCCCCGCTTGCGAGAACGTGTATGTTCCTGTTTGCGTACCCGTAGCGCCCGCAGCGATCATTGGTCCACCAAGAGTAACTTCCGTCGCATTGGCGGCCGCAGCGCGCGGCATAAGGAATGCAAGCAA
>OMJE01000020.1 GCA_900299275.1 bacterium
AGAAAAATGGCACACCCGCCTCTCCTGCCACTGCGCGCGCTAGCAAGGTCTTTCCGGTGCCAGGCGCGCCCATGAGGATGATGCCCTTTGGAATACGTGCGCCGATATCGATGAACTTTTTCGGATTACGCAAGAAGTCTACTATTTCCAGCAATTCTTCCTTTGCTTCTTTTGCTCCTGCCACATCAGCAAAGGTAACGCGCTGTGCCGCGTCTGCGGGATCCGTAATGCGTGCTTTTGACTGGCCAAAAGTAAATGCCTGCATACCGGCACCACGCACTTGGCGCGTAAGAAACCAGAACATAAAACCAATGGCAAGGAGCGGCAGAATAATGGGCGCAAGAGTGACGAACCAAAACTCGAAGCCCGACTGTCCCTGCATTTTTATTTCGACTTTGCGCAGCTGATCCGTCGTGACGCCATAGGTTGCAAGCGTTTCAGGGAGCGCCGCAGCCGAATCCTTGAGCGACGCCTTCTCGGAACCATCGGCATATTTAATATCAAGAGAATCACCATTCACCATAATGCTCGTGATCTTTCCTGCTGCCACATCGGATGCCACCGTTGAAAGCGGCACCTCTGGTTTTGAGGCAAAGGAATTCTCGATGAGTGAATAGAGACTCATCAGGATGAGGAAAATGAGAATCGTACTAATGACGTTACTTACAAAACTGGGACCTTTCTTAAAGGAAAACCAGCCACGACTGGGCCGCTTCGACGGCCCCCCTTGCCCGCCCTTTGACTTTTTTTGATTGTTAGATGCCATAATGAGGTACTATACTACAAAACACCATGGAACTCATTACCTATAAAAAGGCGACGCTGAAATACCACCCGCTCGAAACGATGAATGCGGGGCTTGAACTCACGGGTGGTGAGGTGAAATCAGTGCGCAATAAGCTCGGCAGCCTTGAAGGAAGCCGGGTAGTGGTGCGCGGTGGCGAGGCTTTCATCACCGGCATGACCATTCCGCCCTATCAAGTCGCAAATACGCCAAAGGGCTATGATCCCGAGCGCCCGCGCCGTCTCCTCGTGACCAAGCAAGAGCTTCTTGAGCTCGCCGCCGCAGAGTCCAAAAAAGGATTGACAATAGTGCCTTTTTCACTGTATAATTATCGAGGATTGATCAAGGCACGCATCGCCATTGTGCGCGGCAAAGGAAAGGAAGATCGCCGCGAAGATTTAAAGAAACGCGAAGCAGAGCGCGAGTCAGCTCGCCTACTGAAGAATCGCTAGCAGAAAGATCGCTCGCAGAAAGTATAGGATGTTCTATCATATATTTTCTGGGGGTGACCGGCTTTGACGGTCTGTTCATTGAAAGACGTGCGACGTCGTGCGAGTCCGCTATCACGCTAATCTGGCGGACAACTAAACTTGCCAACAACACTGTTGCAAGCGTGAAGTCACCGTACTTCGGTATGAAGGACTTTGCGTTCGCTTACGCGTAAACGACTTTTTTCGTTTCGCCTAGGCGACGTCTCTACTCTCGGGTTTCTGCAGCCGTGAGTATGGGCGGAATGTTCTGTAGAATCGGTATCCCCTCTCCCGCGGAAGATACTTAAATCAGGGATCAGGTAGGAGTGGTTTCGTCGAGGTTCCTCGCACCCTACCCTAAATACTAACCCCGACTACGCGTCGTAGACTCGCTTTTATTGACTGATTCGGACGGGGGTTCAATTCCCCCCACCTCCACAAAGCAAATGCATTAGCCCGCGCAAGCGGGCTTTTGCTTTGTTGAGGTAAAGAAGCGAAGCTTCTGTGGGGGAATTGAAAGCCACAGCGATGTTTGGTCAGCAGACCAAACCGCGAGACGGGGTCGTGGAAATTCGTGCGTGACGACGAACGAATTATCTGTAACCAATTCTCTTTAAACTGTTCTCGCCACTACTGCGAAACTGCTTTTGTTTTTAATTTGTATATAGCCCCTCACTGCGCTAGGATATCCGGCAGTTGTTCAGTAGTACCTCAATTCGCGTTCAGGAGGATCAATCGCATGTCTCGATCGAACAGAAACATTGGTCAGGCTCTTTTCAGCCTCGCCGCTCTGGTCATGCTCGTTGCCGGCATATACGCAGTCGCAAATCTTCCGACCGTCACACCGGAGGAAGCTGCCCGTAACCGCGAAAAGTCGCTGGCTTCGGCACGTCAGCGCAATGTCGTTCGGCTCATTGCTCTGCGGCGCTACATGAAAGATACGCACACAACGCCGCCGACTTGCTATCTCTACATGACGACCGGCTCGATGGAAACCATCGTCACTGGTCCGGTCGACTGTGCAGCAATTCCGGCTGACCTGCTCGACGTTCCCGAGACTGTTCAACAATGAACACTCCACCCCGCCAAGGCGAAAGCCGCGGCGGGGTGTTTATTGTTTTTAAAACAGTGCTGCGCCAGTGCTACGCTTTAGGTATATGACCACCATACAAATTTTGTACGTATTCGGAACGATTGGCATTTTTGACACGCTCTATTTGATTTATCACAAGCTTGCCGGCACCGACGTTGCCTGCCCATTCTTTCCAAAGGAATGGTGCCGAAAGGTGCAGTATAGTCCGCAAAGCAAGACCTTCGGCATTCCAAATTCATACGCTGGTTTTGCCATGTATGCCATCATACTGTGGCTCACGATGCAGTATGCCGCAGGCACCGGCCTCTTTTGGCCCATTCAGGCTGTGGTCACCTTCGGCTTCCTGTTCTCCATGTACTTTCTTTATGTGCAAGCCTTTGTCCTTCGCGCCTTTTGCACATGGTGCGTCCTTTCAGCGATAAACTTCACCGTGATGCTACTTGCCGTGTGGGCACTAGCATAAAAGCTACACATAAATAAAAAGCCGACACAAGTGTCGGTGTAAGAATATAAAGACAGTAGCACATGGGGTGGGAAGCCGGAGAGGGGCTTCCCACCCCACGGAGTTGCGGGGTCTCGCGGAATGGTGGCTGTTGCTAGCCGTAGTCTCCGTGCTTCATGCGGATTGCTCCCATGATCTGGTGGACACTGAATCGCTGCGAAAGGTTTACGTGGTCAGCGTTACCTCTATAGACACCTCCTCTGAACAGTCTAATTCAGAGGCTACACCTGCGACCGAGAAACGTCAACGATGCGCCTGTGCATTATTAGCGGCGTGATTTAGCGCGATCCGTTTCCGTGAGATACTGCTTGCGCAAGCGCACCGTGTGCGGCGTGATTTCGAGATATTCATCGTCTGCCATGACCTCAAGACCGCGCTCGATGCTGAGCTCCAGCGCTGGCGTGAGCACGATTGCTTCATCAGTACCTGAGGCACGCACGTTGGTGAGGTTTTTGTTCTTGGTCGGATTCACAATCATCTCTTCACCCTTACTCGTGTTGCCGATCACCATACCTTCATACACCTCCGTGGCTGGAACAATATAGAGCTGTCCACGGTCTTGGAGATTCCAGAGAGAGTAGCCGAGTGCTTTGCCGGTCGCCATCGAGATCATCGAGCCGACTTGGCGCTTCTTGATGTCGCCCGTAAATGACTTAAAGCCGACAAACTGGGACGAGAGAATGCCCTCGCCTTTCGTATCGATAATAAACTGACCCTTGTAGCCGAGGAGTCCGCGGGTCGGCCCTTCGAGCGTGATGCGTACCGTGCCGCCGTCTTCGATACGGAGGTCGTTAAGGATGAAACCGCGCTGGCCGAGGCGTTCGATAATCGCACCCTGAAACTCGCTCGGCGTGTCGATGACCACCTCTTCAAACGGCTCGGTCGTGACTCCATTCTCGACGTGCGTGATCACCTGTGGCTGCGAGACCTGCATCTCGTAGCCCTCGCGGCGCATGTTCTCGAGAAGGACAGCGATATGGAGCTCGCCACGACCCGAAACCTTAAAAGCGTCGGCGCGCGAGAAGTCGACCTTAAGACCAACGTTCACCTCGAGCTCCTTCTCGAGACGCTCTCGAATCTGGCGGCTCGTGACAAACTTACCGTCGCGTCCAGCAAAGGGCGAATTGTTGACCAAGAAGTCGAGTGTGATTGTCGGCTCGTCCACCGCGATCGCTGGGAGCGGGGCCGCGTCGGGATTGGTGGTGATCGTCTCACCAATGTAAATGTCGGGGAGACCTGCGACCATGACAATATCGCCAGCGGTCGCCTGCTCAGTCTCGACACGCTGCAGACCCTTGAAGGTGAAGAGCTTGGTGGTGCGGCCGGTGCGCGCCTCGCCGTCAGGCTTCTTTACCGTCACATTTTGGTTCGGGGTGATCGTGCCCTCGTAGACACGCATCACACCCATGCGCCCAAGGAAGTTGTCGTAGGCAAGGTTGAAGGGCTGTGCCATGAGCGCTCCCTCGGCCGACGCGCCAGCGTTTGCAGCGGGAACCTTTTCGAGTATTAAATCGAGAAGCGGGGTCAGGTCCTTTTTCTCGTCGGCGAGCTCCTTAAGCGCGATGCCCTCGCGACCGATCGCATAGATCACCGGAAAGTCGGCCTGCTCGTCATTGGCACCAAGCTCCATAAAGAGGTCAAAGACCTGGTCATGCGCTTTGTGTGGGTCAGCTGCCGGCTTGTCGATCTTGTTTAAAACAACGATTGGCTTGAGGCCGAGCTGGAGCGACTTCTTAAGCACAAAGCGTGTCTGCGGCATTGGGCCCTCCTGTGCGTCCACCACCAAGAGCACCGAGTCGATCGAGCGGAGCACGCGCTCCACCTCAGAGCCGAAGTCGGCGTGGCCCGGCGTGTCAACGATATTGATCTTGGTCCCCTTGTACTCGACTGAGGCGTTTTTTGCGTAAATCGTGATTCCACGCTCTTTCTCAAGCGTGTTCGAGTCCATCGTCGTACCCTCTGCGACCGCACCGGTCTGCTTAAGAATGGCGTCGGTCAAAGCCGTCTTCCCGTGGTCGACGTGCGCGATGATAGCGATGTTACGAATTTCCATAAAATAAATGAGCCGCGAGGCTGCGCCTCGCGGGCGGTACTTTTAATATACAATGAATTACTGTTTCTGGCTACTGTTTCAATCCCAACCCCTTATGTATCAAGTAGACAGCCATACCAAGAAAGACTACCGCGAGGGCAATAAGCAGAAGTGAGGAATAGAGAATTGGCACATCAGAGACACCAAGGAAGCCGTAGCGGAAGCCGTTAATAATGTAGAAGATCGGGTCAACCTTGGTGATCATCCCCCACACGCCCGGGAGTGTTTGGGCCGAGTAGAAAACGCCCCCGAGGTAGACCAGCGGCGTGAGGACGAAGGTTGGGACAATATTGATCCCGTCGATCGACTTTGCGTAGACACCATTCACCAATCCCGCGAGCGCAAGTACTACACTGGTAAGAAAGAGAAAACCGAGTACGACGAGCAGATTGTGTATGACCAAACTGGTAAAGAGGAGCGAGACCACGAGCACAAGAAGACCCACAAGGACACCGCGTATCACGCCACCCGCGACGTACCCGGCAACGAGCACCCATGCGGGCGTTGGTGAGACGAGGATCTCATCAATCGATCGCCCAAAAAACTTTGACGAGAACATCACGAAGGAGGTATTCGCATAGGAGTTGGTCACCACAGCGAGCATCACGAGCCCCGGCACGACGAACATAATGTATGGCACGCCGTGCACTTCACCGATGCGCGAGCCGAGGAAGGCGCCGAAAATAAGGAAGTAGAGGCTCGAGGTCACCACGCTCGGCAAAAAGGTTTGTGGCCAGATGCGGAACATCCGTACCACATCCTTGCGGATGATTGTATAAAAAGCGGTCCATTGCTCGCGCGGCGTCATATTATTTTTCTTGCGTTAGCTTCAAAAAGACTTCCTCGAGGCGACCGCCACGATACTTCCCTTCTTCGACTGGGCCTGTATCGTGCGCCTGCAAAACCTCTTCCATGGTCCCGTTCGCAACGATCTCACCTTTGTTAATAATCGCCACATGCTTACAGAGCTGTTCGGCCTCCTCAAGATAATGCGTCGTTAGGAGTATCGTCACGCCTTTGGTCGTGAGCGTTTTCAGATAATTCCACATCGAGCGACGCAGTTCGACGTCGACGCCAGCCGTTGGCTCGTCGAGTATCAATAGCTTGGGCTCATGAATGATGCCGCGCGCAATCATCAGACGACGTTTCATTCCGCCTGAGAGATCCATCGAACGGCCGAGACGTTTCTCGTAGAGGCCGAGGTCGCGCAAGATCTGTTCGGCGCGCGGGATCGCAATGTGTCGTGGTATACCGTAGTACCCCGCCTGATTCACCACCGTGTCAAGCGGTTTCTCAAAAGGATTAAAGTTAATTTCTTGGGGCACGAGTCCAATCATGGTGCGCGAACGCTCGGGCTCGATGCTATTGTCGATGCCAAATATCTTCACAGTACCGCTGGTCTTATTAACGAGACCGGCCGTGACTCCGATCATGGTCGTCTTGCCCGCTCCGTTAGGACCGAGCAGGGCAAAGAAGTCACCCTGGGGGACCGTCAACGAAACACTCTTTAGCGCCTTTGTACCCGAGGCGTAGGTTTTTACGAGGTTAGTTATCTCAAGGGCGTTCATGCTTCCAAATCGCGGAATGGCAAGCCATTGACGTAATCTGCCTTACCGATTGACACACCCTCCTTGCGTACGATGGCATAGGCCGTAACGACGTGAAAAAGGAAGTTCGGAATCACATACTCACGCGCATAATCGAAGCCGGTCATGTACTTATCGGGAAAATACGGGAGCGTCACTTTACGATCTGCAGCCTCAGCAAAGGCGCTCTCTGGCACCGACTGCACGAAGTCGAGCGTCTTGTCGATGCGTGCATACAATTCGGCAAAGGTTTTCTCCGTGTCGTCGAATTTCGGCATGTCGACACCGGCAAGCCGCGCCACCGCACCCTTTGCGTTATCGCAGGCGATCTGCACTTGTCGTACGAGCGGGAACATGTCGGGCGCAAGCGATTCGTTCATAAACAACTCTTCACTTTTCCCCGTTTCCCTAAGATGAGACTCGGCCTTGACGAGGACGTTCTTAAGTCCGCCAAGCATCTTGATAAACATAGGAACGGTGTAGGTATAAATCTCGTGCATAAGAAAAAGTTAGTGCACCATAGTGTAGCACAATCGCTATCGAGAGCCCTATGCGAACATCGCCCAGATCGCCGCAGCGCCCGAAAATGCCATGCCATACACGGTGGCCCACCCAAGGAAGCGTGCCGCGCGCCCACTCACATAGTCATGCATCAAACGTTTGTCACTTGAAAGTTTCACCACAAAATAGAGCACTACCGGCGCGATCATGCCATTCACGGCCGCAGCATAAATAAGTCCTTTGATCGGATCCAGCTGCATAAAATTTGCAACGATGCCAAGAAGCATCGACACAATAATGACGCCATAAAAAGCGGTCGCCTGATGCCATTTCCGATACAACCCATAGCGCCAGCCGAAACTCTCCGCCATTGCATAGGCGGTTGAGCCCGCGAGCACTGGCACGGCGAGCATGCCTGTGCCAATAATGCCCAGAGAAAAAAAGAGGAAGGCAAAATCGCCAAATGATTTTAGCGCAAGGGCGGCTTGATCTGCCGTGGCAACAGTGGTGACACCGTGTGCATAGAGCGTTCCGGCACAGGCCGCGAATATAAAAAAGGTAGTGAGCTCCGAAAACGCCATGCCGCTCCACACGTCGGTGCGCATCGAATGAATCTCTTCGGGCGTCGTGCTCTTCTGACGTTTCCTGACGGATGTCTCACCATGCAATATTTCTTCTTCTACTTCTTGCGATGTCTGCCAAAAAAAGAGGTAGGGCGAAATAGTGGTTCCCAGTATGGCACAGAGCAGCAACAATTGGTCCGGCGAAAACGTCATGCTTGGCACGAACGTGTGGTAGAGCACGACTTTCCAGTCGAGTCCAACCGCGAGCGCGACGGCAACATACGAGAGCAGCACGAGCGAGAGGTACTTCAAATACTTTGCATAGGTACCATAGGGAATAAATATTTGCAGGAGGAGCGAAAGTACTGCAAAGAATACTACAAACACATTTGCCGTGAATTGTGGCGCGAGCAACCGCATACTCGCTGCCATGGCACCCAGGTCAGCGGCAATATTGAGAGTGTTTGCAAAAAAGAGAAGCGCCGTCACGCCGTAAAGCACGTAGGGTTTATAGTGCCGGCGAATGTTGGCCGCAAGGCCGCGACCCGAGACAATGCCGATGCGCGCGCACATCTCCTGTACCACCGACATGAACGGATACATATAAAGCGCCGTCCAGATGAGCTGCAGACCGTAGGTCGCGCCGGCCTGCGTATAGGTAATCACTCCTGAAGGATCGTCGTCAGCCGCACCCGTGGTAAGACCGGGACCTAATTCAGCCCAATACACTTCGAGCTCCTCGGTGAGAGATGGCGCCGTTTCCATATCGGTAATTATAGCAACCTCGACCTACGGTCCAGCTATGGCTGTGCCTTACGGGTTGACCACGCGCGCAGCGAATTGCCGAGCGGGAAGAAATCAGAAATAAAGTTGTAGGCAGCAGCACCTGCAGGTCCAATATAGCCACCAAAGACGAGCGCAATACCAACCCCATTGGTGAAGCCCCAGATCCAAAAATCTTCCACAGCGATGCGATGGGCCGTGCGCGCAATACGAATGGCATCGACCATTTTTGATAGATCATCCGTCATGAGGACCACATCCGCTGACTCTATGGTCACATCATGCCCCATACCTCCCATGGCAATACCAACGGTCGCACTGGAAAGCGCCGCCGCGTCATTGATGCCATCACCCGCCATAACCACTTCCCCTTTATTCTTAAGTGCCGCGACACGCGCAACTTTATCTTCGGGGTGCAGACCGGCAAAATATTCCGTAATGTCGAGTTGCTCACACACGGTTTGTGCGACACGTTCATTGTCGCCCGTCAGCATCACAATATGCTCCACGCCAAGGTCACGCAGTGCGCGAAGCGCGTCACGCGCCTCCGCTTTTATCTCATCTTGAAGACCGATGACGCCCAGTAGTTTTTTATTGCGAGCCACCAGTGAGACACTCTTACCCTCGTCACTGAGGCGATCAATTGCGTGCCGAATCGACGGATCGATAGAGACTCCCTCGCTTTCCATAAAACTCTCGCGGCCAAGCAAAAGCGCAGAATCATCATGACTTGCAATGACACCTTTGCCGCCGACCGAGCGGCTCATGGTAGGAAACACTTCGCGCACACCTTCTGCTGTAGCATAGCTCACGATTGCACGTGACAGTGGGTGCTGCGATCCACGTGCGGCGCATGCGCCATACACCAAGAGGTCATCGCGCGACACGTCGGGCGCCGCGACCAGATCAACCACCTTAAGCGCACCCTTTGTGAGCGTGCCCGTTTTATCAAAAATAAATGTCTTCGCGCGACCCATTACCTCAAGATGCGCACTTCCCTTTACGATAATGCCGTGCTGTGCGGCCGTCCCGATGGCACCCAAAAAAGCGAGCGGTACCGCGATGGCAATATCATCGGCGCACACAACGAGCACAAGCGCGAGAACGAGCGGCGTATTCTGTGTCCAATACCACAGTAGCGCGGCAAGCAGCGTCATGCCGATGAGGTATGCTCTGCCAAAACGTTCCCCAATTGTCATGATTCGCGATCGCTGTTCTTGAGATCTTTCCACGAGCTGAATAATCTTTTCAAGCGTCGTGTCTTTGCCCACTTTCTCCGCACGAATACGCAGACCACCAGAGGCAACCAGCGTGGAACTGAAGACTTTGTCACCTACTGCTTTATCTACCGGCAGCGATTCGCCCGTCAGCGACGATTCGTCCAGTGCAGCGTCTCCGATGAGCACCATACCGTCTACTGGTACACGATCACCGGCATCCACCACGATCGTGTCACCGACTCTGACTGCTTCAAGTGGTACCAGCTCAATGCGTCCCTCACGATCAACCTTTGCGGTATCGGGTCGCAACTTCAGTAAACTTTCGATGCTTTTGCGCGCCCGTGCTTCCGTGAGCACAGACAACAATCGCGAACCGGAAAGCATGAGCGCGATAAAGACTGCCGACGCCCATTCATTGCTATACAACGAAAAACCAAGTGCGATGGAGGCGAGCATTTCCATTGACGCCCACTCGCGTGCCATGAGCTGCCGCACGGCGCCATAAAGCACTGGAGCTGCCCCCGCCCACGCTGCAATAGGTATCACCAGTGTGAGCTCGGGTCGCGCGAGGACACCCAGGTACATGAGCGCGAGAACACCAAGCAAACAGAGCGAGAATAGGATCTCAAAAAGAGCGGCGGGTTCGAGATTTTTAAGATGAGTGAATGTGGCGCGCATATTACTGAACAACAATCAGTGAACGACGAATGTCATCAAAGGTCCTGACGAGCTTGCTTTCGTCAAAAGCTCTGACGGCGCCCTGCGGATAATTTTCTATAGCACTGTAGTGGATGAAATAGCGAACCGCGACGCAGCGCGTCATTGCGGGAAATACATACACTGTTTCGTCATAGCGATTACCGACTGCCGCATCACGTGTTTTTCCCATTGAATACATAATACCCGCATCAGTCGTCGTGCTCACCGTCGCGTAGTCCATAAAGAGATTTGCCGTGCAGCGTTCGGTCAGCGGTATCATCTCAACACTCACATATGCATCATCTGCCAAGTTGGTCCCTACACGTGTTGACGTAGCGATGGTAAACGACGTGCCGGCGATTTCCCGGCCGGGCCCAAAGTTTTGGTAGCGATAGCGTGCGTTCGGTGTGTAGCCCGCAGGCAATCGCACGGTAAAACCAGCGCCATGATACACCTCAGTAAGGCCATCCGTCTTGGGCGCGACAACGATGCAGTCCCGATAGTCTTTCTCACTGCCATTCTCGAGTACGATCGCGCCATCGCCCTTACTCCAAAACACAAATGACTCGTTTGCATTCGCATAGCGCACACCGTCAGCAGATAGTGTTTGCGCGAGTGTCATTGCTTGTCCGTCACTTAGGACAATCGCTGCACTGCCGCCAGGCGTTGGTGGTATACCGGGACCGGCCGGAGGAAGTGTTTTACCTTCGTACAAAGTCGCCTGAATCTTTTTACCCGCATTGCACAGATACTCTACGGCAATCTGTGGCCTCGGACCGATAGGCACGAGGATCACGGCAGTGTAAATTACACAGCCAACAAGAATGAGGACGCCGAGCACCACAAGCGGTCGATTCATATACGTAGTATACGTGTTCTATACCTCTAGCGTCGATTCAGATACGTGACGGTAAGCTGTAGTACCGTCGCAAAGGATACCCAGATCAAGTATGGAATATTGGCATACAGAATCCACAGGAGATCGGAGGCTCCCGTGCTGATGCTCAGTTTGAGCGATTCCACATAGAGCGCAAACAGCCCCCAGAGAAGGGTGGCGAGTACAAGGAGTACATCAAGTGCGGCGAGCGCATTGCTGCGCAACCGAAATTGTATCGGCGAGAATGCCAGATTCGCAATGAGATTGAGCACAAAGGGCACCGCCACCATACTAGGCAAATCGCCATGCCACACCTTCAAAAAAACAGTGCCGAAGGATGCAGCAATGAGCACATAAAGCATTGTCCACACTGGACCAAAGAGCCACGCGGGTGGCGCCCAGCGAGGCTTTTTTTGTGTTTTGTACCACGATTGTGCTTGTGTCATTTCTTTATGATATCACCCGCGCCTTATGTGAGGTGCCCGTCGTCCTTTGCTCACGGAAGTTGATTGAGAACAGACCGCGTTCGCTCACCGAGAACGCCCGTTGGCACAGAGAGTCCTAGTGGGGAGAGAATGAGAGCGGCGTGCGCACGCTGAAACGCCTTCACAGCAGCGAACGTACCGGCACCAAAATAATTTGTTTCTTTTCCTTTAGAGCCCGGCCCCTCGCGTGCTACGACAAAGCCAAGCGCGTTTAAACGTGATTGCAATACCCGTACCGCATCATTCGTGTCGCCGAGTCGGAGCGTTCTAGCAAATGGTACGACTGGCGTACTTGTCGCAATATTTTCTTTTGCTCCATAGCGACAGAGTGCCGGATTGTTTGCTGCAAAGAACTCATAATTTAATGCGGATGGATCTTTACACCCGTAGTGGACCGTGCCCTCCTGTCTGCTCGATGCGTGATGCGTTGCCGCTGGGCAAGCCGCGCCCTGACCACCGTCGGTAATGGTCCACGAGTTGGGGGCCGCGGCAAGCGTTGTGCGAGCCGCGCTCGCACAGGAGTACATGCTATTGCCAGCATCAAACGTGAGACCTGAATTTACCCATTGGCTTGCCCACGCATTCAAGAGCGCATCATAGTGCGTGGTACTCAAGGTCGCACCCGAGAACATCCCCGTGAGATCCATTACCCTACTCACCTTCCATGAACTCAGATTCTGATCGAAACTGCTGGCACCAAAAAACATATTACTCATATCGGTCGCATTTACGGTGTTCCAGCCACCGATATTTTTGTTAAAGGCATGCGCATTGTAGAACATGCCACTAAACGTCGCGACATTACTCGTATTCCAGGCACTGATATCCTGATTAAAAGCGGTGTCATTGTAAAACGTGGCCGACATGTCACTCACTGCACTCGTATCCCAGGTCGAGACATTACCGTTATATGCCGTATCCTGAAAGATGCCGAGCAAATACTGTACATGACTCATATTCCAAGCATGCAAATCCTCATTGGTAAGACCGGACTCTCTAAAGGCGTATGTGAAAGTAGTAACGTTCGTCAGCACGGGCGCGTCAGTCGCCGTAATGTGCATATTTGTGCAGCCAAAAAATGCGCTATCAAAAGAATCCCACACACCGGTACCCCACTGATCAACGGAGATAAGTTTTAAGCGGTCACCGCCATAATTAAAGTCTACGCGCGGAAAAGTTCCTGAAATGCGAATCGTGTACGTACCTGCCACGCCAAAGTCGTGGGTCGTTGTGGTGGTTAAACCCGTTTCGTCGACCGTGCCGTCGTTGTTCCAGTCAACTGAATAATTGAATCCGCCGCCATCTGCGGGCACACTAAAAGATGTGCTGTTTGACGTTCCCGTATTGTCGGTTTTTACCGTTATCACAAAGTCATCCGTACCAGCGGCATGCACTCTCCGCGGCAATGTGCTCACAACACAAAGCAGAACACCGAGCAAAAGCAACATCTTTCGTGGTGCAGTCATCGTAAAAGTATATCACCATCCCTCTGTCAGATTGGAAAACAAATTGGGCCGGCGATGCAGTACATCGCCGGCCCTTGTCGTTCTAGTGAAGCCCTTCCCAGAGCCGCGCGAACTTCTCCGCGAGTCCTTCGCAGAACTCAATGGAACGCGCGATGTCGCTCAGAAGATACGCTTCATACGCGGCCCATTCCGGAATTTCTTCGCGGCACATGTCGCTCGCCCGTTGCTCGAAGAGATAATAGCGCTCATATGCGCTATCAATCACATCGTTCATGTAGGTACGCGTTGACTGTGCAAGCACTGTGCAGTGCTCCTGAATGACCGGACTCACTGCTGTCGACGCCTCTTCAAGGCGTGCCCTGCAGCGCTCGCGACATTCTTCGAGCTGATCTTTAACCCACTGCCTCTGACTCATGCAAACCTCCTAGTACGGTATTTCTTTTTTAATTAGATCACATTACTCGTGTGATTGCAAGCTATTTTAAAAAGACCGTTGCGAGCACACCTAGGGTAACTAGGGTGCCGCCCACGACGTTGCCGAGCGTTGGCGTTTCTCCAAGCACAATAAACGCGAGCACCATCGTAAGAGCAATCGAAAGTTTATCGATGGGTGCCACCGTACTTGCTTCTCCAAGCTGCAGCGCATGATAGTAAAAAAGCCAAGAAAAACCCGTAGCAAGCGCCGATAGAACCAAAAATGTCATCGTGTGGCGCGTGACCTTAAATACATCACCGATATTCCCTTGCAGAAGCACAATACCCCACGCAAAGAACACTATGATGACCGTGCGAATAGCAACGGCAAGATTACTATCAACATCTTTGATGCCGATTTTCGCGAAAATTGCGACAAGTGCCGCAAAGACCGCCGACAAGAGCGCGTAGGTGACTGCCATCCTTATCTATGGCGGCGCGCGAGTGCCGTACCTACTGCGGCGCCGACAGCGGTCACAAATGCGCCCCACGCCATGTCGACCACAGTAAGCACGAGGGGCCAGTCGCGAAGTGTTGCCTGATTCGTCAGGTCATATGCGCCATAGGCACCAAGACCAAGCAGCGCACCGAATCTGAGGGCATGGAGTATTGGGTGCCGCTCGCGGATTGAGTTTCGCACGACGAGCCCCGTCACCACTGCGGCATAAAGCACGTAAAAGAAAACTGCAGGACCGATTTGCACAGGCCCCGTAAGATGCGCGAGGCGCGGTGCGTAAAAACTTTGTGACGTTGTCGAAAGCCAGAGACCGTCAAGGACAAGCAGGGCTGCCAAGGTATATAGGTACTGCCGAATTAACGTTTTCATTACTCGTATCATACCTCAGGATGCCCCGCGCTTCTGTACATAACCCCACATACCACCTATCCACAACGTCACAAACGAGGTAGCACCCTCTTCTGCGGCGCGATACAATAGTAATGGAGAGTCTTTATCGAGTAACTGGCACTAATGTATGACTACACGTATCAAAATTATTATCGGTATTGCGGTTCTCGTCGTTGTTGCAGCTGTCGCCTATGGTCTCATGACATCGCCTGCAAACAGCCCAAGCGCTTCCGCGCCGACTGCGCCGTCAGCCCCAGAAACGACGCAAGCAACAACGGTCGCACCTGACACCTCCGATGCTGGCCTTGCACACGATGCTGCAGCAATCGATGAGCATCTTTCGGGCCTCGACAGTGACATCAAAGCATTATCAACACAATAATCGCACATCTTCGCTTAAGAAACATTCTATGGCAATCTCATCGCGTTCGTTTATAGGTATTCTCGTCGTCGCTCTTTCCATAACCCCGAACCTTACCCTTGCGGCAAAGGCGAAAGCTGCGACCGCAACGAGCACAGAAGTCAGCATCCGAGATCGTGCAACGGCGGAAATCGATCGTCGCATCGCGGATCTTACAGCGCTGTCAACACGCATTGGAACAATGGATAAGCTGAGAGCTGAAGAGATAAAAAACCTACAAGAAGATTTATCTAAAGAGATCAAAGATCTGACCGATCTCAAAACAAAAATTGCAGCAGAAACTGACCTCGCAATACTTAAAGAGGAGCAGCGCTCGATTACCGAGCATTTTCGCATTTTTACTGTGGTCATGCCGCGCGCACAAATAGCAGCTAGCGCTGATCGTGTGCTTACCATCGTAAGCGAAATGAAGGCGCTCCAGAGCAAATTAGACCTGCGTGTCGCAGCGGCCACAAGTACCAATGCTGCCACGTATGCCACAGCGAATGCGGACTTCAAGGCAAAGGTGGCTTCCGCTGAGTCGGCCGCAAAAGCTGCGCTCGACCTCATCCGCGGCCTTGCTCCCGACAAAGGGAATGCCACAGTTGCGGCTGCTAACAAAACCGCCGTCAGTGACGCACGAGCAAAACTGAAAGCAGCGCATGCGGATCTGGTTACAGCGCATGCGGATCTCAAGACGATTCTTGATGGACTGAAAGGGGTTACGCGCAAAAATACAAAAACGGTGCAGTAGATCGAAGCACGGTGCATACAAAAATGCGCGGGTGAAAACCCGCGCATTTTTCAATCTTTGACCGCCACGGTAGTGGGCATTAGGTTGGACACGTTGTCCTGCCTAATGCCGCATAGAAGCCGCACCAACTAAAGATCGCTTCGAAGAAACAGAAGCCCGAAAGAAATAGGAGGAGTGCGCTCCATGTGGTAAGTATGGCCCATGCAAATAGTATGATGCCGAGCGCAATACGTATCAGTCGATCGAGCTTGCCAATATTATGCTCGAGACCACGATTCGATCCGGCAGCAAAGTAGCGCAGGAGTCCCCGATACATAAAGCCAAATATGAAAGAGAGAATAAAGAGCACTCCCACATACGCAAGGCCGTAGGGCGAGAGAATGAACCCTACCGGCGATTCGTTAAAAAAGTTCTGTTTGATTGTAGGTATCAGTTTGATAGCGGCTAACCCCTCTTGCAGCCCAAACGTTTCATTTTTGCCAACGGCAAGCACATACTTACTGTCATTGCGAGGGCTCCACACCTGAATCTCATACGTGCCTGCATCGACGCGGTCATCAAATTCAGGACCTTTAAGATATGAGTCGCGGCCGAACGGTTCATAGTATTTTTGCCATACCCAGCTGCTCGCGTTAAGAATGGCGAGCGGCCGCGCTTCCCCGACTTTTGTAATGATCGCAGACACATCACGTTTTTGATTTTCGAGGTCAGGGACGAGCACATTCACATACAGTTCTATTGGCATGCGCGTGGTGATTCGATAGG
>OMJE01000021.1 GCA_900299275.1 bacterium
CCACCTTTCTAATCTTTGCTCCGTGTAAATTGAGCGATGGATCATAGTAATCTGTAGTGTCACGCACAGTATGGAATTCATCGGTGAGCATCGTTTTGACTTCTACAAAATGCAGCACGTTCCCCATGCGGGCGATGATATCAATTTCACCGGTTTTGCGGGTGTAATTTGTGGCGATGATCTGGTGCCTGTGTCGTTTCAAATAGACAGCAGCGACCTTTTCCCCAATATTCCCCACCTCTTTACGGCTTTTTGTGTGTAAATCCATGGCCTTGAATAAAATGGCGGAATTACTATTGATTTTAGTCATAACACCCATACTCAGTCGTCCTTTATCCACATAAGTCACAGGTTTTTCCCCAACTGTCAAAAGTGTTGTTCAGAAAGGACTGAGCTCTGTTTACATATGACCGATTGATGAATCAATCGGATTGTGAGAGGATACGAACACGCGGGTATGGTTTAGTGGTAGAACGCGTCCTTGCCAAGGACGAGACAGGAGTTCGATTCTCCTTACCCGCACCGAGTGAGTTGAAAAATAAAACGCCTGTGGGCGTTTTCTTTTTGCGCCGAGCGAGGTGCGAGTATCGGCGTTTTCGATACCCGCACTCGAGCGATCGAGCTCACTTTCACTTCGTTCATGTGCCCCGGCCAGGACTCGAACCCAGAATAACTGATCCGAAGTCAGTTGTGATATCCATTTCACCACCGGGGCCTGTCTGCAGAGGCAGGCATATACATAGTACGTCAAAACAGCCTAAATACCACTATTCCGTGATAGGATTTCAGCATGAAGCATCACGTGCCTGAAGAAGTGCGTGCGGTCTCCTCTGCCCTGCGTGCAGCTGGATACGAGGCGTATTTAGTAGGCGGCTGCGTCAGAGATCTTATTTTGGGACGCACGCCAAAAGACTGGGACATTACCACTAATGCAAAACCAGAGGAGATACAAGCTATATTCCCCGATTCTTTCTACGAAAATGACTATGGCACGGTCGGTGTTAAGACAGATTCAGTCTCCCCTGCCCTTGCAATAATCGAGGTTACACCGTATCGCACGGAATCTGGATATTCAGATAAACGCAGACCCGACGTAGTCACCTTTGGTGTTTCCCTTACCGATGACCTTGCTCGTCGGGACTTCACCATCAACGCAATTGCCTATAACGAGGATTCCGGTGAGCTTGTGGACCCCTATGAAGGCCAAAAAGACATAAAGGACAAGCTTATACGAGCCGTTGGCAACGCCTTAGATCGGTTCAATGAGGACGCTCTGCGTATGATGCGTGCAGTCCGCCTTGTCGCAGAGCTCGATTTTGGCATCGACGGCAATACGGCTGCAGCAATTGGCCAGAACGCGGAGCATCTCAAAAAAGTTTCCCGTGAAAGAGTTAAGGATGAGCTGGTGCGGATTCTTGAGTCCAAACGACCTATGAATGCCCTAGTTTTAGCAAATCAGTTGGGCATTCTGGTGCATATCGCCCCTGATCTTGTCCGTGGCATTGGCGTGGAACAGAATCAAGCGCATAGCTACGACGTTTTTGAGCATTTGATGCGCACCATGCAGCATTCAGCCGATAAGGATTTTGGCTTTGACGTGACTCTGGCCGGCTTATTTCATGATGTTTCTAAGCCAGAAACGCGCCGCTGGTCTGAAGAAAAGCAGGATTGGACTTTCCATGGACACGAGGTTGTTGGTTCACGTGTAACGAAGAAGGCGCTTGAAGACTTGCGGTTTTCACGTGAAACAATTGAAAAGATAACAAAGCTGGTGCGCTGGCATATGTTCTTCTCTGATCCCGACCAAATCACCTTGTCGGCCGTCCGGCGCGTCATAACGAACGTCGGCGAAGAAAATATATGGGATCTACTTAATTTACGTATATGCGACCGTATTGGTACCGGCCGGCCAAAGGAGCAGCCATTCAGATTCAGGAAGTACAAGGCTATGGTAGAGCAGGCTCTGCGCGATCCTATTTCGGTGGCCATGCTCAATATCGACGGAGCGCGGCTCATGGAGCTGTTTCATGAGAAACCTGGTCCGAAAATTGGTTTTACGCTCAATGCCTTGCTCGAGGAAGTGCTTGATGATGCTCAAAAGAATTCTGCTCAATACTTAGAGGGCAGGGCAGGGAAACTTCTTAAGATGGACATAAATGATTTAAGAACGCTCGGAGAGGCGGGCAAAAAGAAGAGAGAGGAGGCAGAAGAAGCCGCTCTGCTAGAAATAATGGAACGGCATCACGTCTGCTAATTGTTTGTTCCACGCGAAACAAAAAAGAAAAAGCCACCCATAGGGTGGCTTCGGCGTAAAAGGAGCAGGGCGTTGTGATTGGGCCGAAGCCGGAGAAAGGCGGGCGGCTGTTTCTAGAACAATTTCGGTGGCTCGTATAAGGTACCGTACCTCTCTGGGCTTTGGTGCGGATACGCCGCAAGCGTAGATAGGTCCTTGTCAGAACAACCAAGCTGATGAGGAAAGATCAAGAAAGAACATCCTCCCGCTATTCAGCATAGCAGTGTAAAGGACATCGTAAAGGACATGCCTGTGGATAAGAAAAAACTAAAGAGTTATTGAAAGAGGGCAGTGATCTGAGCCGTAAATATCAGCGTGAATTTCGGCCTTTTTTATTTTTTTAGTCAGCTCGCTTGAGGCGAAGAAATAGTCGATACGCCAGCCGACGTTACGGTCGCGCGCGTGCGTGAAGAGGTCCCAATACGTGTAGGCCTCTTTGGTGTGCGGATGGAGGTGGCGAAACGTGTCTACATAGCCGGCATCGATCACTTCGTCGATCCAGGCGCGCTCTTCGGGAAGGAACCCAGTTGTTTTTTGATTTTCTTTAGGCCGGGCTAGGTCGATCTCTTCGTGAGCTGTGTTTACATCACCACAGAAAATGACCGGTTTTTTCTCTCGTAGACGCTCGCAATATTCAAGAAAGGCATCATAAAAGCGCATTTTGTAGTCGAGGCGATGCGGGCCTTGTCCGCCATTTGGAAAATACACATTGAGAAGCCAGAAATCCTCATATTCAGCGCCCACGAGGCGTCCTTCCTGATCAAATTCTTTGATCCCCATACCATAGGAGACTGAGAGGGGCTCTTGCTTCGAGTAGAGTGCGACGCCGCTATAGCCTTTTTTTATTTCGCAGGATGAAAAGAATGCGGAGTATCCGAGAGGGTGCAGAAACTTTTCAGAAAGTTGCTCGGGATGTGCCTTGGTCTCTTGGAGGCAGAAAATATCTGGCTTTGTTCCTTTCAGAAAACTCTCCCAGTACCCATTTTTTGCGAGCGAACGAAGTCCATTTACGTTCCACGAGACGATTTTCATTCAAAAAGTATACCTCGTCTTATAGTGCTCGGATCTCTTGAATAAAGGTAGAAGTAATGTAAAATACTGAGCAGAGGTATCAATGCATGTTTGCAATCGAAATCGAGCCGTGGCACGAGCTTATCGGTACGTTCAAGAACAGGGAAGCAGCCGAGCGCGTGCTGCGAAAGAAAGGGTTCCGGTCCGTACATTTTCAGATGTGGATGCGCGAAGGCGAAAGGCTCGGCGAAGAGGAGTTCGCGCAGATTCGTCAGATTTTCTCGCCAAAAGAACACGAACACATATAACCGCCCAAGGAAACCGCTCCTTGGGCGGTCTTCCTATACACCGACATAGCCGACAGGTGGCCATGTATGCAAGATCATCGCAAGGACGATATATGAAGCAAGATGAATAGCGTACGCATATACAAATCCACCTCGAATTTTCAAAATCAGATACGGAAACACAAATGTGGACACAATAGACCAAAGTGTAATCCACACCGCGTGATCTTCGGGAGCGCCGGTAAGCGCGAAGAGGGCAATATGTGAGGTTACAAAAAGACCAGCATAAGCAAGGAGCATGGCATCAAATGACTTGAATCGCGTGTAAAAGGCCAAGATAATACTTGTTATCAGGATCTGCTGCAGCATTACCTCGAATGCTTTCGGCAGGAAATACCATGGCGTTATGAAAAGTAGGTCCGTATAGGGCTCTATCTTTGGGCCGTGGAGAATGGGAAAAAAAGAAAGCAAATAGACGCCAATGCCAATGCATGCGGCAAATACGAGACTTAAGCCGGCATAGCGCCAGATGTGTGAGTCAACAACAAGCCAGTCGCTAAATATTTTCCAGAAATATCCAAGACTCACGAGCGACCAAAGAAGATAATAAATAGCGATGGCAAATGGATCGGTGTTGTAGTCGAGTGAGTACCCGAGAAATGGAAGCACATAGTAGTAGCCAAGGAGAGAAAAGACCCAGAAAGCGGCAATGGTACCGATTACTTCACGGAGTGGTGCGCGTCGGACGTCAGTATGATTGGTCTCGGGCATGCAAATATCATACTCCAGCCTTGCGCACTGCGCAGTCTGAGTGAGATGAAAGATGGGTGAATGTTACAGCAAGGAACGACACGTCGAGGCGTAGGATGGAAAGGTGGCAGCTACCATATAACGCGCAGAGAACGGCGCGCATGGTAGTCAACATATAAAATTGAATCCCGCCAAGCGCTATGAAGCTACTTGGCGGGCGGGTGGGAATTCGGTCCTTTCGGTCGAGGTAGGTCCTCGCCAAATATGATCGCGAGGAGAATGATTACGAACAGAGCTGCGCCTCCACTCATCGGTCACAGTCTCCTTCATAAGTGGAGACGACTGAGCCCGGGAAGGCGCTCAGAGCTACCAACACGACCGTCAGAGCGAGACAGCTGGCACAGAAGTCGAAGACACGCTTCAGATCCATTTCGCACCTCCGTAGAACAGACTATATAAACTCTAGCGCGTTAAGTGGCGGCGTCAATGACGACTCCGAGAGTGGAACTTCTTGTGGATCTCGCGCAGGTGCGCATCGGTGACGTGGGTGTAGATCTGGGTGGTGGTGATCGAGGAGTGGCCGAGGAGCTGCTGCACCGAGCGAATATCCGCACCATTATTTAAGAGATCGGTAGCGAAGGCGTGGCGGAGCGTGTGCGGAGTCACCACGCTCGTGATCCCCGCGATCGCCACATAGCGCTTAAGGTGTCGTTGCACATCGCGCGGGGTGATGCGGTGAAGCTTGCCCGGTCGGCCTTCGACAAAGAGCGGTTCTTCCATATCCTTACGTGCTTTAAGATACTCCTGCACCGCCTCTTTAGCAGCAGGGGAGATAAAGACCACGCGTACCTTCTCGCCCTTACCGCGCACGCTCATCTCGTCCCGGCTGAGGTCGATGTCGCTATTTAAGCCGCAGAGCTCAGAGACGCGCAGGCCCGTAGAGAAGAGGAACTCAAGGATCGCTGTGTCGCGGAGGCCCAAGAGCTTTTTAGCATCACTCTCGGCCTTGCTGGCGAGCTCGCGCGGCGCCTTAAGGAGCCGGTCGAGCTCAGCTGAGGTGATGAGGTCGAGGTGGCGCTCGGGGAGCTTAGCGAGCTCGATCTTCTCAGGCGAGATGACCGCCACGTCGCGCTTACGCATAAACTTAAGGAAGGCACGGAGTGCGATCATGTAGTAGTTCTGGGTCCGGCGCTTCATCGAGTCGCGACCGCTCCCGGGCTGGCGGTTAAGCCAGAGGCGGAAGTCGCGTATACTCTGCTCGCTGATATCAGACACCTTTTTAATATTCATCTGGGCGAAGTAGCGGGTGAGGTAGCGGTCATAATTCTCCACCGTCTTCACAGCGCGGCCGCGCTCAATCTCGATATATTCTAAAAACTGGCGCTTAGCCGTCTCGGCGTCCATATGAAAATAAGTATACCTCCCTAGCGGGGAGCCCTCCGCTCCGCATTTGAACACCCTTGCGTTTTTTTGCAAGGCGTGGTAAGGTCAGGAGGTCTATGCTTACAACCAAGAAGAAGGCCGCGGTTATCAAAGTAGCCGCTCGACATGATACGGACACCGGCTCGGCCGATGTTCAAGTTGCGCTTCTCTCGAAGAAAATCGATGAGCTCGCAAAGCACTTGAAGAAGAATCCTAAAGATGTGCACTCACGTCGTGGTCTTTTGCAGATGGTTGCCGATCGCCGTGCCCACCTCCGCTATTTGGAGACCAACAACAAGCGCGGTTACAACGCTCTCATTAAGAAGCTCGGTTTGAAGAAGTAAGTTTACTTCAAAAACTTTTCTCTACGTTCGTACAAGAGTTAAAAAACGGTCACCCATCGAGGTGGTATCATAGAAGTGTAGTCTTTTGACTACGTTTTAATAACGTTCGTTTTCATAAAGTTATTTTTTATGGCAGTTATCAAACATCCAGCTCAGCGTGTGGGCGTATTCATCGACACGCAAAATCTCTATCACAGTGCAAAGAATCTCTACAAAGCTCGCGTGAATTTTGCAAACATCCTCGAGGAGGCTGTAGGCGGACGCACACTCGTGCGTGCGATCGCGTACGTGATTTCAACGGAGGGCGGCGAAGAGCAAAATTTCTTTGACGCGCTCACAAAAATTGGTATTGAAACAAAGGTTAAAGACCTGCAGATTTTTGCTGGAGGCGCAAAGAAGGCTGACTGGGACGTGGGGCTCGCTATCGATGCCGTAAAACTTGCCCCAAAACTCGATACCATCGTTCTCGCTACTGGCGATGGCGATTTTGTGCCGCTCATTCAGTATCTTGATATGCACGAAGGATGCCAAGTTGAAGTTATTTCATTTGGCAAATCGTCATCGGGAAAACTCAAAGAAGCCGCTCATGCTTTCACCGATATGAGTGACAATCCAAAGAAATTCACTATTAGTTCTCGCGGATAACACGCGAAGCGGTTTTCATGCGCTACACTACGTAGTGAATGGCCGACGAACCAATCAAAAATAATGGAGCGAAGCCGGCGGTGAAATTTATCCGTACGTATGCTTCAGACATGGAGATCGCCAAGAAGGGCGGTCAGCCCGACCTGAAGCCCTATGAAGAGCGCGAAAGTATCATTCCCCTGCAATCAGCCGAAACTCCGGAAGTCAGTGCGCCTGCACCCGTAGTATTAAAAGAGCCGAATGAGTTTCTAAAACGGCAGGCAGCAGTGGCTTCGCCTGAAGTAGCACCTCCTGCTCCGCCGGTGCTGGCTAAAGAAATGGAATTGCCTAGGTCTATACCTGAACCGACGGCGCCAATTGGAGCGCCCACGCCACTCCATACGTATGCCGAAGATTTTTCACAGCACGTGAAGGAAGAAAAGGCATCGACGTTTGAGATTCTTGCAGCGCAGCAGGACACGGGAAAGGCTGTGCCGAAAGCGGCGCCGAAGAAAAGTAACACGATGCTGTACCTTATTGGCGGGACTGTGCTCTTTGTGCTTGGCGCGGGTGGGGCCTATGTTGGCTATCTCCGCTACCAGGCGGCTTACGCGCCGATCATGCCTGCACCAACGATATCAGCACCGATTTTTTATGACGAGCAACGCGAAGTGGCGGGCGACGGTCCAGCGCTGGCTCAAAACATAGCGCAAGCGGCGCAGGAAGCGCTCACGAGTAATAAAGTTCGACTTATATATAGTGCAAATGCCACAACAACGCGTCTAGGACTGTTTGTGGCAGCACAAATCAATGCACCAGCGGGAATCACGCAGAATGTTGTGGGCGAGAGTAGTATGGTGGGAAGTGTGAATAGTGATGGAGTCCCGTCGCCGTTTTTTATTCTCTCGGTGCTGTCCTACAGTGACACCTTTGCCAATATGCTTGCGTGGGAGTCGTCAATACTCAGCGATCTTCGCGATTTCTATCCCGCATATCCCGCAGTTGTGCCGTTGCCAGAGGTGCCTCCAGTCATTGCGACCACCTCCATCGCCGCTACCACCACCCCGACGACAACCTCAACAAAACAAAAGAAAACACAGCCAGCACCACAAAAGAAACCGCAACCCGCACCCGCACCAATACCAGTGCCACCCGCGATTGTGGTGGGCTTCGTCGACGGTGTGGTGAGCAATCTCGATGTGCGCATGTACAAGGACGTCGCGGGACGCACGGTCATTGTGTATGGCTTCTGGAATCCCAACACGTTGATCATTGCGCGGGATGGGGCAGCATTCACCGAGATAGTGCGTCGGCTGCGCACGACGCGCACCCAGCCCTAGGATTTGCTACCATACCCAAATGGACACGACACATTTGAAAGAAAAATTAGAAAAAGAAAAAGTAGCGCTTGAAACGCGACTGGCGAGCGTGGGACGCAAAAGCGCCACGGTCCCTGGCGACTGGGAGAATTTGCCGGCAGAGCAGAACGTAGAACCAGATCCGATCGATCAGGCGGAGGTAACAACAGAACGCGAAAATGAAGTTGCCATCTTGGAAGCGCTGGAGTCGCAGTATGATGCGGTGCTGAAAGCATTGAAACGCATCGATGACGGCACCTATGGAAAGTGTGAGGTGTGCGGAGCATCGATCGCGCCGGAGCGGCTCGAAGCAAATCCAGCAGCGACCACCTGCACGCTGCACATGCAGTAGACACAAGAATGGCTGTCCCGAAACCAGCATCGGGCAAGACAACACCGCACACAAAGCAAGGGTATGCGAAAACACTTGCTGCGCAGCCAGTGGGTTCGAGTGCAGAACTTGTGACCGTCGAAGCAGACCTCACGCGAGGTCTGCATTCATTTAGTATCGTCGGACTTGCTGATAAAGCGGTTGAGGAAGCGCGCGATCGATTGAGTGCGGCTATTCGTCACTCCGGAGTGAAATCGCCAAAGCAACAAAACAAACGTATTGTACTCTCGCTCTCGCCCGCAGATTTAAAAAAAGAGGGTTCACATTACGATCTCGCCCTTGCCGTCGCGTATCTTGTCGCTGTCGAAGAGCTGAGGCCGCTTCTCAGTGAATCGCTCTTCATCGGCGAACTCGCGCTCGATGGAACGCTGCGAACCGTGCGCGGTGTGTTGCCGCAAGTGCTCGCCGCAAAGCGCGCCGGGGTGGAGAAGGTCTTTGTGCCGTCCGGGAATGCGCGCGAGGCACTCATCGCAGAGGGAGTACACGTGTACGCACCGGCTACGCTCGACGAGCTCATTAAATATCTGAAAGGAGAAAAGCCCCTTGCTGAGCGTTTGCGTGATCGCACCAAATCCGCACCGCCACCTGCTCTCGACCTCGCTGAGGTAAAAGGGCAGGAGACAGCGAAGCGTGCGCTCGAGATTGCCGCCGCGGGGCGGCACAATATTGTGTTCTATGGACCTCCCGGAACGGGCAAGACAATGCTCGCACGAGCACTTGCTGGTATTCTGCCGCCCTTAACGAGCGATGAAGTGCTTGAAGTGACGGCTATTCATTCGACGGCAGGTCTTCTCAAGGATGGCGAGGCAGTGCATTGGCCGCCCTTCCGCGCACCCCATCACTCGGTGTCGCATGTGGCAATCGTCGGGGGCGGCGCATTTCCAAAAGCAGGTGAAGTGACACTGGCACACAAAGGCGTGCTCTTTCTTGATGAATTTGCGGAGTTCGATTCGCGCGCCCTTGAAGCGCTTCGTCAGCCGCTTGAAGATAAAATTGTTACGGTGTCGCGTGCGCGGGCGACGATCACATTTCCAGCCGACTGTATGATCGTCGCTGCGATGAACTCAGCAGACACGCTCACGGACGACACTGCGACAGCGTTGCGCGCGGCCGCAAAGCAGGCGCGCAGGATCAGTCGCCCGATCGTCGATCGACTTGATCTATGGATCGAAGTGCCACATGTGCCGCACCAAACACTGACGAAGCTCGCAACAGGGGAGAGCTCAGAAAAAGTGCGTGCCCGTGTGCTCGCCGCGCGCGCAAAAGCACAGGTGCGGAGTAGCAAAGCAGGCTATACGAATGCTGCCTTAAGCGGTAAAGAGCTCGATGAAAAAAGCGGCTTCACCGCTGCAGCCACCGAGGCACTCTCGAGTGCTGCTGCACGACTCAATCTCTCACCACGCAGTTATCACCGCACGATGCGTGTGGCGCGCACGATTGCTGATCTCGCGGGCTCTGATGCCGTCGCTCCCGCGCATGTACTTGAGGCGCTGCAATATCGCCCGCGCGGGTTGTTTGGATTTGAATAATTAGTGGGCAAACGGATTTTTAGCACCGCGAACTTCGAAGTGGAGGTGCGTACCAGTCGATTTACCGGTCGAGCCCATGTAGCCGATGACCTGACCCTGGTTGACGCCCTGGCCGGGCACGACAATCGCATTCACGAGGTGGCCATAGAGCGTCTGAGTGCCATTCGGGTGGCTAATAACTACGTAGTTTCCATAACCACCATTCCAGCCACCGTTGCGGGCAATGATGATAGTTCCGTCTGCTGCCGCAAGAATTGGTGTGCCGCGTGCAGCGCCAAGATCGACACCATTGTGACCGTGGAGACCCTGAGTGAGATGCGAACCCGGGGCGGGGTTAGCATAGTAACCAGCGATCAATGGTCCGCCGCCGCCCAGATAGGGTTCAGCGCCGCTGGTTTTTCTCGTATGTTTTTTCGAAATCGGCGCAGTAGCAACTGAGTTTACTTCGCCTCCCGGAATGATAACCGTAGAACCGACGGCAAGAGGCTCGTGCGGGTCAAGGCCGTTGTATTGGGCTATTTCGTTTGCGTCTGCGCCATACGCCTTGGCCAATGATTGAAGCGTGTCGCCCTTTGTTACCGTGCGGCGTATGCCACTCACGGGCAAGATTGCGAGCGTGTCACCTACTTTAATATCCTTTGGGCCCTTCAAATTGTTTGCCCAAATAATGGTGTTTACGGAAACATTGAACATCTTTGCGATGTCAGAGAGCGTATCTCCAGGACGCACCACGTATACAGAGATTTGATCGGTGGAAGGCATGTCGATCACGTCCGAAACGGTCCCGGATGGCCCAGAATAGGCAACAAGTGCTGCGTCACCCGACGTAGCAAGCGGAATATCTGGATCGGCGCCTGGATCAATATTGATCGGTGCAACCAGAGCTGCTGTGGACGCGCTCGGCACCACGGACACTTCCTGCGCGTCGGCGTTATTCCATGAAAATGGCCAAAAAGCCTCCGCGTGCTGCGGGAGAAGACTTAACGAGAACAAAATGCTAGAGAGCCCTGCTGCGAGATGTTTTTTGTTTTCTGTAATAGGCAAACGGGGAATTCCAGGAAGTTCAGCTCATACAAAAATGGCTTACATACTCACGTATATAAGCCATTTCTTGATTGCATCCGTATCAGTCGATAGGTGGAGTATAGCCTGGTAAAAACCCCCGTCAACCAACATTTCGGATACCTGTGGAGAGCGGTTTTTAGGGTATAGTCTGATAGTGAAATACCTCGACGGACTTAATGAAGCTCAAAAAAGGGCCGTGCTCGCCACCAAAGGGCCCGTTTCCGTGCTTGCGGGAGCGGGGAGCGGCAAAACGCGCGTACTTACCACGCGCATTTACCACTTAATACGCGAAGGAGTGCCCGCCTCCGAGATCCTCGCCGTCACCTTTACCAACAAGGCCGCACGCGAGATGCGCGAGCGCGTGCGCGTAATGCTGGGCGACGACGCGGGACCGAATGGCACTCCTTTTATCGCTACGTTCCACGGTTTGGGGCGCGAATTACTTGAAAGTTACGGCAGTGTGATGGGCATCCCTCGCTATTTCACGGTGTACGATCGCGACGACTCTGAACGCGTCATTGGCGCCGCACTCAAGAAACTTGCTGTGGAGGCAAAAGAACTTTCGCCGCGCGCGGTGCTTGGCCGCATTTCACGACTCAAGGGGGAGGGTACGCGCGCCAGTGAGTTCAATGAAAAGCAAGGACGGTCGAGCTTTGGTGCGCGCGTGACGGCCGAAGCATGGCTTGCCTATGAAAAAGAGTTGGCCAAAGAAAAAGCCCTTGATTTCGATGATCTCATTGCACTGCCGGTGCGTTTGCTCGAACAGTATCCCGAGGTGCGCGCTCGTGCACAGCAGCGCTGGCGGTATTTACATATTGATGAATATCAAGACACCAATGCGTTACAGGAAAAACTTGCGACGCTGCTCGCAGCTCCGCTCAATAATATTTTTGTCGTGGGCGATGGTGATCAGGCCATTTACGGCTGGCGCGGTGCAAAGATGGAGAATATTTTGAATTTCGGCAAGCGTTTCCCGAGCGCGGAGACCATCATTCTGGAACACAATTACCGCTCCACTAAGAATCTCGTGGAAGCGGCAAATGCGGTAATCGAACAAAATAAGAAGCGTGCCGATAAGAAATCGATTACCGACAATGAGCGTGGCGACCGGATAACACTCCATATAGCAGTAAATGCAGAAGATGAGGCGCGGTGGGTTGCGCAAAAAATAAAAGAATTGATCCGCGGAGGCGAAAAACCAGAAAACATCGCCATATTGTTCCGAACCAACTTCCAATCACGCGCGCTTGAAGAAGGGCTTTTGCGCTCCGGCGTACCGTACAAGCTTCTCGGTACGCATTTCTTTGCGCGAAAAGAGGTGAAGGATGTGCTTGCGTGGATGCGTCTTGCGCTTGAGCCCACGCGCGAAGCCGATAAGATGCGCGCGGCAGCTAATCCGTCGCGCGGTATTGGCAAAGTGACGCTCGGAAAGCTTGTGGCGGGAGATCGCGACGCACTTCGTCCGAGTGAAAAAGCAAAGGTGGCGGCATTTGAGAATGTAATCCGTGAGCTTGCAGAAGCAGCAGAGACTGAGACGCCGTCGGCATTCGTAAAAATGGTCATTGAAAAAAGCGGCATGGAGGCGGCACTCCGAGAAGGCGACGCGGACGATCGTGAGCGTTTTGAGAACATTGAAGAGTTGGTGTCGGTCGCGACGCGTCACGATGGTATGCCCGGTCGCGCCGGTATCGCGGCCTTTCTCGCTGATGCAGCGCTTGCGAGTGATCAAGACGAAATAGATCAAGGAGAAAAGACGGGCGTTATGCTGATGACCGTTCATGCAGCGAAGGGTCTGGAATTCGATACAGTGTTTGTGACCGGTATGGAGGAGGGACTCTTCCCTCACGAGGGAATGGGGGACCGCGACCGCGACGAAGAAGAGGAGCGACGACTTTTTTATGTGGCAATGACACGGGCGCGGCGCCGACTTTTCCTCACGCTCGCGCGTATGCGCAAGATCTACGGCAGTGATTTTATGTCGGAACCATCGTCATTCCTGGCCGACATCGACCGCTCACTCCTTATATATGATGAGACGCAGGCTCGTTATGGAGCGTATGATGACTATATACCGAGCATAGAGCTATGACGTCATCAGGAAAGGGCAGACCGTATTACGCCGCGAGCTTTGCGGCTGGCTTTTGTCTGATGGCTGTGGAGATAGTGTCGTCGCGCATTGTCGCTCCTATTATTGGGTCATCGCTGTATACGTGGACGGCAGTCATTGGTGTGACGCTGCTTGGATTGTCGCTCGGGAGTGTCCTGGGTGGCATCTTGGCCGATCGTTATTTGCCGCTCTTTGGCCGTAAAGTCCTCGCGTATGCGGCGTTGGGCTGCGCCGCCCTGGTGTACGCCATGGTGCCACTTTCAAAGAATCTCGGTTTCATATTTTCTTTTTCGACGTCTCTTCCACCTTTGTCGCTGCTCATTAGTGCGGTATTATTTTTGCTACCTGCTCTTGCCATCGGCACGCTCTCGCCGCTCATTTTTAAATTGTACGTTTCAGATTTGCAGGATATTGGCACCAAATATGGGCAACTCTCCGGCATCTGGTCACTCGGGAGCATCGCGGGAGTTTTTGTGACAGGGTATTATTTTATCCAGTCGTTGGGTACCGCTCGCACGGTAAGCGTTGTTGCAGTGCTACTGCTCGCTCTGTTTTTTTATTTTTTTACGAGCGATATGCGCCGCTCTATGGATGCACGACGCGATGCGCTCATTCTTGGGGCAGTACTGCTTGCCGCATTACTTATCGGCACTTTCTCGTGGGGACGTGCCGCTAAAGCCGCTGATAACATTCTTTTTGAAAAAGATACTGCCTACTATGCCGTAAAGGTTGTCGACCACGATCTGTATCCGCGATATGGCAAAAACAGAATGCTGTTTCTTGATGTTGACATGCATAGTATTCAGACTGAAAAACCATCGCACGAGTTTTACACGGACATCGCGCCGGCATTTTCTGCTTTATCATCGACAATCAACAACATTTACGTAATTGGTGCAGGCGCGTATACGTTGCCTAGTAATCTGCGCAGACAGTACCCCAAAGCGTCGATTGATGTGTTGGAAATCGATCCCGAGATCGAAAAGGTGGGCCGGCAATTTTTTAATAGCAACGACTATGCACTCCACACCATTGTGGGAGACGCGCGTGTTTTCTTTCGCGACCAGCCCACGGCACATACGAAGAGGTATGACCTTATCTACGGCGATGCCTACAATTCTTTTGTGTCCGTGCCATGGTACCTGCTGACAAAAGAATCGATAGCCGAAACGAAGCGCTACCTGAATCCGGGCGGTATGTACGCCATAAATTTTATTAGTGCGCTCGAGGGTCAGGATGCGGCGTTATTTCGGAGTGTACGTCGCACGATGGCAGAATCGTTTCGAAATAATTACGTCTTCGCTTTCGGTAAGGACGCAGAAAAGATACAGAACATAACGATTGTCGGGGTAGCAAGTGATGTGCGGATTCCCGACGACGTTATTAGTGGACGCCTACAGTCCATCGACCAGACCCATTTTCTTGCGCAGGCGTTTGCGGCAAATGCCGTCGTACAAAAGCAAGATATCAATAAAGGCACGTTGCTCACCGATGATTTCGCACCAGTGGAATCAATGATGTCAGGGCTTATGAAGGACTATTTCCCAAAATATATTGCGTTGTATCATGACATACTTAGCTAATCGTATGACGCGGGCAAAAAAATCCCTCGGTCAGAATTTCTTGATGCATGCGCGCATTGCAGAAAGAATTGTGCTCGCTGCGCAGATATCTTTGGAAGATGTTGTCTTCGAAATTGGTCCAGGGACCGGCATGCTCACCAAGGAATTGTTGAAACGAGCCAAGAAGGTCATTGCGCTAGAAGCCGATAATGAACTTTATGACACGCTACAGCGCGACTTTGCCGACGACATCGCACTTAAAAAACTCGAGCTTCACCATGGCGACATCCGCACCTTCGATCCGATGGACTTGCCGAAAGGGTATGTTGTTGTCGCGAATATTCCGTATTACATCACCGGCGAGATCATCCGCCTATTTCTCGAGACCAAGAATCAGCCACAGAATATGACCCTCTTGGTGCAAAAGGAGGTGGCGGAGCGTGTTGCACGCAGTAAAAAAGAAAGCATTCTCTCCCTCTCGATGAAGGCCTACGGCACGCCAAAGTACTTGTTCACGGTGCCGCGCGGGGCGTTCCGTCCCGCGCCTAAGGTAGACTCAGCGGTACTGTCTATCTCACACATTTCACGCGCACACTTTAAAAACATCACGCAAGAACAAAAGTTTTTTGAACTCCTGCACGCAGGTTTTGCACATAAACGCAAGTTTGTACGAAAAAATTTGCTTGATGCCGGACTACCTGTGGGAGAGATACCGGAAAAAGCGCGCGCTGAGGACGTTCCACTTGCGACCTGGCTCCTATTGAGCTCGTTAGCCTAGTTTACGTGCATACAATATGTGCAGATAGTGCGTTGACGGATGTGCCAGCTGGTATACTAAGTGCATTATGGAGGGTGTTCTACGAAATTGGCGTATCGTAAGCGCATTGCTCTTTTCAACTGCACTCATAGTCGGTGCGTATGTACTTACGCAGGGCATTTCTTCTCCAACACACGTGGAAGCATCTACGGAGACGGCACTGCTTGAAGCCATAGCAACACGCGATTCAGATAATGACGGTCTTCCTGACTGGGAAGAGTCACTTTATGGGACCAATCCGCAGGTGGCAGACACGTTTAAGCTTGGCATGACGGATGGCGCAGCGGTGGCCAAAGGACTTATTGTGCCGAAAGCAATTGCCAATATGCCGGGCACGGCCACAACATCAGGCCCTGCCATCGTCACCGCCCCTGGTTTGCCTCCTCCGCCCGCCGAAGGCACCATTACGGCGACCTTCGCGAGGAATTTATTTACCGCATATCTTGCGGCGGTGCAGAAGAGCCCAGATGGCAATCTTTCGGACAGCGATACAAAAGCATTAGCGACCGATGCGTTGGCTCAGCTCATGGGATCCGTTGTTGCCGCTCCGGATTTCAAATCAATGAACAATCTCGTTGTCTCAGGCTCTGGACCTCAGGCGCTGAAGGAATATGCGGCCAGCGTCGAGGCGATATTTCTAGCGAACAAGGGCAATGCGCAAACGAGCGAGATCGTATATTTAAAGAAAGCCGTTGAGGAGAGTGACGATGCGGCGCTTACACATATTGCTGCAATTGCAAAGATGTATCGCATGTCGGCGGCGGGCCTCGCCGCGCTTGCGGTGCCGCAGGAACTTGCGCAGGCTGATCTTGATCTGATGAACGCAATGAGTCAGCTCAGCTCGATAAATGAAGATTTCACGCGGGTCAACACGGATCCGCTTGCTACCATCCTGGCTCTTAAACAGTATCCGAATGCCGTAAAAAAGCTTAGTGGCGCCTTTGTTGCCATCAATCAAATTTACAAAAACAGTGGAGTTGTTCTCGCAAAAGGTGAACCCGGAGCATCAATTGTGAATCTGATTGCCGATGTAGCCGCCGAGCAGAAGGCCACTAATAAACAATGAGCACCTATCGATCAATACTTGCGCGCGCATTAATGATTGTACTCATTGCTGTGCTGCCATCGACCGTGCTTGTGTTTCCTCAGAGAGCACATGCGATTGTTGTTCCGGTTGCAGTTACCGAGGACCTTCCTACATGGGCTGAGACGACAATTACTGCGGTAAAATCAACGATCTCAGCTGTGGCAAACGTTACGTCGGCAGCAGCAACGTATGCAACCTACATCAAAGACTATGTTCTCGAACCGATAGCGTTTATCACGTCCGGCAACCTCATACGTTCACTTACGGCCGGCGTTATCGACTTTGTTAATGGAAAAACAAACAGCACGGGCCAGTCGCAATTTGTTCAGGACCTCCAAGGCAATCTAAAAAAGTTAAGCGATAACCAGGCAAGCGCGTTTTTGGTGCAATTCGGAAAACATAACAACTCCCCGTTCGCTGCTTCTATTGGCTCATCGCTCCGCAATAACTATTACCAGGACACCAGCTTGGCGGGGTTCTTTGCAAAAAATCGAAATACGCTCCCTCAATTCTCTAGTGATCCTGAGGCGTTCTTGCGGGGAGATTGGTCTAAGGGGGGTGTGGGTGCTTGGATGGCTCTCACTACACGACCCGAAAATAATCCTTATCTGCTGCATCAGAGAGCACAGGAAGAGATGGCACTCATGATTGAGTCAAAAACGGCTGAACGACTGAACCAATTGTCGTGGGGCAGTGGCTTTATGTCTTGGTGCGGTGGTACGGCAGAAAAAGATGCGTGTAATGCAGACGGCAATCCGGGCACACTGCAGGATAGTGGTCTTTGTTTACCTAATACTCAAAAAGATGCGCAGGGCAACAATGTTCCGGCGACGCCTGATCAGGCGGGGGATCCCTGCATTAAGAAAGATGGTACCCCCGGGAAGATTCAGACGCCGGGATCGGTTATTAAGTCCACGCTCGACAAAGCGCTCGGACTATCTGCAGATAAGATTGCACAAATGGGCAACACCGCAGCGCAAATAAATCAAATTCTTAGCAACATTTCGAGTGTTATGGACACCGTTAATTTTGCATCTGGCATTTTGGGTAGCGCGAGTGTGAGCGGTCTCACAGGTGGGCTTGCGGGTTCTAGTGATACGCGGCCAGACGGCATTTCGTACATGGACTCTTACAAGATTAATATGGGCGCGTTTGGCGTTACGCAAGACACCATCACGCATGATGCTGCCGGATCCCCGACGCTTAATGGCGAGCAGTATAGCGAAGGCCTCAATGATTATGAGACCTACTGGAAAAAGATAAAAGCACAGGCCGACAAAACAGCTGCGAATCTTGCGCTACTGAAGACCGATCTAGGTAATCGACAGTGTTTCAACAAAGAATACACACTCGATGCCACTGCTATCGATAGGGCGGTGGCTTCCAGCGTAACTCCAGTCTTTGATGCGTATACGACGGCATCTACTACCATTGCTGATGGGAGGGCATTTTTACAGCAGCTCAAAGCGAATGCTACGTCATCGGACCCGGCCAAGCGCGATCAATATGTGAACGATCTCCGTTCGCTGCAGACTCGGCCGCCGACGGCACGCAACGTGGCACAGGCAGAACAAGAGTCGCAAACTACAAGATTGGCAGTTCCGACGCCGGCGGACTCGTATGCGCTCGACGTATCAGATGGCACCGTGGTCGACAGATTGCAGCTCTTGATACAAAACTCAGACAAGCTCAGGCAAGCATGCTTCCTACAACGACGCTAATATGACATGGAAATCTAGAACTATTGCGTTGCTTAGCATCCTCTGCGTTGTGGCGTTTGCGATGCCAGTCGGTAGAGTGGCCTACGCCGCAGCGGACCCAAATACTCCTGCGGCGCCTACACCAGCGCCCACAACGGCGTCCACTCCCGATGCCTCGGCTAAAATTGTCACTCCCGCAAATCAACCCAAGATGGAGGGCTTTCTGGCAACGATGGTGCAAGACATCGTCACAATATTTGCCTGGATGCTCGGTACTTCCGCCATTGTGCTCGATAAGGTGGTGCTGTATACGGTTGTTAAAATGGGTGACTATGTGAACGGGCTGAGTGCGGTGGGCGTCGTGTGGCGCATCTTTCGTGATATTGGCAACATTGCGCTTATTTTCGGATTTCTTGCTATCGGTATCTCGATAATCCTCGACTCAGGGAAATTTGGGTATAACAAAAATATGCTCCCCATGCTGCTCATTGTGGCAGCAACATTAAACTTCTCGTTATTTGCCGCGGAGGCGACCGTTGATGTGGGTAATCTCTTTGCGACACAGATATATCAGCAAATTCGCGGAGGGCAGGCCGCGGGCACGGCCGATTCACAAGGTGTAATGGGTGAGGGAATTTCCAATCGTGTTATGGGCCAGCTTGGTTTGCAAACAATGTACAACAGTGCCATCGCAAATAAAGAACTATATAACGCCAATAGTTCGCTGATTGTTGGATTTTTTAGCATTATACTGTTCCTGACCGCGGCAACAATATTTTTTATGCTCGCGCTCATTCTGGTATTCCGTTTTGTGGTGCTCATTCTTGTGGTCATGACATCGCCGCTTGGTATTGCCGGGCTCGTAATACCAAAACTTGGGCCCACGGCCCAAAAGTGGTGGCACCATCTCATCAATCAAACTATCTCCGCGCCAGTGCTTTTGCTCATGCTTTACGTGGCACTTGCGGTGATTACCGACGTCAATTTTCTCACCGGCTTCAATATTAAGGCACCTGATGGATGGTTGTATTCCTTTGGTGCAGATCCGGGAGCCACGGCTGGACTGATTCTTTCTTTTGCAGTGGCCATGGCACTTCTTGCCCAAGTCGCTGTTGTTGCTAAGGCGATGGGTGCAGCGGGTGCCGATCTTGCTCTGAGAGGTGGGCAAATGGCTTCCTTCGGGAGCATGGCGCGCCTTATCGGAGGTGCAACGAATCTCGGCGGCTATATAACTCGTAAAAGTCTCCAGGCGTCGGGCTACACGGGCCCTGGCTCGCGCCTGGCGATGCGCGGAGCCTTAGCTGCCCAGGGTGCGCGGGGGGACATTCGAAACATTCCTGGCGTGGGTGCGGGACTAGCAGCGACGGGTCTGGGCGCGGCGGCAAAGCCTGTTAGCACCGGTGTGTACGTTGGTGGTACGGGTGTGCGAGAGGCCTGGAGCAAAGCGTCCAAAGAAAGAGGAAAGGCCTATGAAGCTCAGATGAGGGTCCCCTTGTTGTTAAACGCAACGAGCAGTACAGAACAGGCGCGGCTTTTGAACGCCATGACAGATGATGAGCTCAAGAGCGCGGAAATCACAAACTACTTCGCCGCTAATCCTTCCAAGATCGCGCTGCTTACACCAAACAAGATCGGTGGTGTCGATCCAAAACTTTTTGCAACAAGCCCAGCGGTGGTTGAAGAAATGACAAACAATCAATTCAAAGCACTTAAAAACAAGGCAGGTGACTTTGATAGCGAGACAGCAACCGCGATTGGTGCAAAACTCTCGAGTAGTAGAAGCTTCAATTCTATGTTTAGAACCGCGAACGGTGATCTTCAAAAAGAATTTACAGATGCTTTTAACCTAGCGGCCGCAGCTGTAAGCACATCTTCAGGCGCAGCGTATGACCCCGACAATCCACCTGCGGATATGGCGGTGCACTAAAGAAGCTCTGCATTGTAAAATACAATAATGAAAACATTTTCTCCGCAGGAAGTTGATGTTGCGTACAGGTCCTTGCCTGCCTTCGTGCGTGAGTACATGGACGACAGCGAGCAGTACGTTGATATCTTGGTCGCCATCGGCGATCAGTACAAGATGCGTATTGATGTGCTGGGGGAATTTTCAGAACTTTTCCGGAATATGATGTACGGTCTCATTTCACCTCAAGAGCTGGTGCAAGGACTCGTCGAGCTGGGCATCGCAAATGCTGATGTGCAAAAAATCATCGCGGAAATAAATCAAAAAGTGCTGATACCGTTGCGAGAAAAATTGCGGGCGGAAACCAAGACGCCTAGCGCTACGGCGGTTGTGAATCCGCAGGCGGCATCCGTGCGACCCCAAGTACCGCCTGCTGCTGCGCCGGTAAGGCCACAGCCTGCGCCTGCGCGACCGCCATCACCACCTGCTATGCCAAAGATGGTGACAAGCTATGCGCCACCACCACAGTCGCCACGCTATGTGCGTCCTGAGGTGGTCGTCGAAACAGTCTCCGCACCACTACCTCCAAAAACGATCATGCCGAATGCGCCAACACTGCCGCAACAACGGGATTCGACGCCTGTGCCACCTCCGCTCGCTCCCGCGCCATTCGAGCGACCAGATCTAAGCAGGGAGATGTCCGTGAGCGCGATGCCGAGTAGTCCACCACCACAATCGTTTGTATCACCAGAACCGCGCATGGCGGCCTCACCAGTGGCCATGCCTGCGGTTCCGCCGTCTGTGTCCTATCGTGAGCCGGTAGTGCCTGCATACATGCCACCAGCTCCAGCGCCCGCCATGCCAGAAATGAGTGCAACAATGCCTGCGCCTATGGCACCGCAGGTGCCACCATCGCCGATGCGCTCTTCTTCCACCATCCGCCCACCCGAGCCCACCATATCCCCCGCGGTGCCTGGCTCGCCCGATCCGTACCGCGAAGTGATAGAGTAATCCGCCCACGGCATTTGCATTTCGACGCGTATTCATTTATATTGCTTTAGACCCTTTGAGGGGTCTTCTTTTATCTAAATGGCCACCATAAATCAGCTGAGCAAGAAGTCTCGCCGCAACACCACTCGCAAGAGTAAGGTTGTGGCTCTTACGCGCGGCTTCAATTCCCTCAAGAACCGCCCGACCTTCTATGCGTCGCCCTTCAAACGCGGCGTCTGCACCAAGGTGACCACAAAGACCCCTCGCAAGCCAAACTCGGCTATTCGTAAGATCGCTCGCGTACGCCTTACCAACGGCATGGAAGTCACTGCGTACATCCCAGGTATGGGCCACAACCTCCAGGAGCACTCGGTGGTGTTGCTTCGTGGTGGCCGCGTGAAAGACATTGGTGTGCAGTACACGATCGTACGCGGCAAGCTCGATACGGCGGGTCTTGAAAAGCGCCGCCGCGGCCGTTCTCGCTACGGAGCAAAGAAGCCTAAATAATAGACAATTACTATGCGTCGACCCCTTAAAAAGAAGCGTACGTGGAATCCTGATCTTAAATACGGATCGGAAACGCTGACTCGTTTCATAAATGCTGTCATGTGGAGCGGCAAGAAAGACACTGCTCGTGCCGTTGTGTACGATGCTTTTGACAAGATCAAGGAGGGTGGGGCAGATCCGCTTGAAACTTTTGAAGCTGCAATTCGCAATGTCTCGCCTTTGATGGAAGTGCGTTCACGTCGTGTGGGTGGTGCAAACTACCAAGTGCCACGCGAAGTGCCGCAGAGCCGCCGTTTGGCACTCTCATTCCGCTGGCTTATCAATGCGGCCCGCTCTAAGAAGGGTCAGCCGATGGCCGATAAGCTCGCTACCGAGCTTCTCCTTGCAGCAAAGAGCGAAGGTGATGCAATCAAGAAGCGCGATGAAATGCATCGCATGGCTGAAGCCAACAAGGCCTTCGCCCACTTCGCCTGGTAATAAAAAAGAAAAGCCCCCATCGGGGCTTTTCTTTTGTTGCATAATCCGCTATTGTATAGCCAACGCTTCGGCGCCTTATTTTTTATTTACTCATAACACATTATGAAACGAGACTATCCGCTCGATAAAGTTCGAAACTTCGGCATCATTGCCCACATTGACGCGGGCAAGACGACCACCAGCGAGCGCGTCCTCTACTACACCGGCAGCCAACACAAGATTGGCGAGGTGCATGAAGGTGAGACGACCACCGACTGGATGGAGCAGGAGCGTGAGCGCGGCATCACCATCACGGCAGCTGCCATCACCTGCTTCTGGAGCAAGACGAACGAGCCGGACAAGAAGGATGCGTCGAAGAAATATCGTTTCAATATCATCGACACCCCAGGACACATCGACTTCACCGCCGAAGTGAAGCGCTCGATGCGTGTGCTCGACGGAGCCGTGGTGGTGTTCGACGGCGTGGCAGGCGTGGAGCCGCAGAGTGAGACGAATTGGCGCTATGCCGACGAGGCAAATGTGCCGCGTGTCTGTTTCATCAACAAGCTCGACCGCACCGGAGCTTCTTTTGAGGATTCGTACGCCAGCATTCTCGATCGCCTTTCACTGAAAGCGATTCGCATGCAGATTCCGATCGGGCTCGAGAACGAACACGAGGGAATGGTGGATCTTCTGAGCATGAAGGCCTACACCTTCTCGGGAAAGATGGGTGATGATGTGATTGAAGGCGAGATTCCCGCAAATCTTTTAGAGGATGCAAAGAAGTACCGTGCTGCACTCGTTGAGCGTATCGTTGAGCAGGATGATGAGGCGATGGCAGCCTACCTTGAAGGCAACGAGCCATCGTATGAGAAATTGAAGGCTATTTTGCGCAAGGCCGTGATTGCAAACGAAATCTTCCCGGTGTACTGCGGTAGTGCCCTCAAGAACAAGGGTGTACAGCTTGTGCTCGACGCTGTGGTTGACTACCTCCCGAGCCCGCTCGACTTGAAGCCAGTCACTGGTACTAATCCAAAGACGGGGGATCCTATCGAACGCCATGCAAGCGACGATGAGCCGTTTTGCGCACTGGCCTTTAAGCTTCAGACCGACCCGTTTGTGGGTGCTTTGACGTTCTTCCGTGTCTATTCGGGTTCGATTACGGCAGGTTCGTACATTTATAATTCGACGAATGGCAGCAAAGAGCGTGTGGGCCGTATCGTCCGCCTCCAGGCCGACAAGCGAGAAGAAGTAGAGCAAGTCTTTACCGGTGAGATCGCTGCGGCGGTAGGCCTTAAGGACACGAAGACCTCGCACACCCTTTGTGACGAGAATAATCCGATTATTCTCGAACAGATCAAGTTCCCCGAGCCAGTGGTTTCGCTCCGCATCGAGCCTAAGACAAAGGCCGACCAGGAGAAGATGGGCAATGCGCTCCACAAGCTCTCAGATGAAGATCCAACCTTCCGTGTTACCGGTGATGAAGAGACGGGCGAAACGATCATCTCAGGTATGGGCGAGCTTCACCTCGAAATTCTCGTCGACCGCATGAAGCGTGAGTTTAATGTCGAGGCAAACGTTGGCAAGCCGCAGGTGGCCTACCGTGAGACAATCCTTGGCGCGTCAGATGCAGAAGGTAAGTACATCAAGCAGACTGGCGGTAAGGGTCAGTATGGTCACGTGAAGATCAAGATGAAGAAGCTTGAAGCGATTGACCCAGAGGCTAAGATTGCCAAGAACGTCACCCGCGAAGAACACTTCGAGTTCATTAACAATATTAAGGGCGGCGTGGTGCCGCAGGAGTACATCCCGGCGGTGGAGAAGGGTGTACGCGAAAGTATGACGCGTGGCTTCCTTGCCGGCTTCCCGATGGTGGATGTTTCAGTGGATCTCTATGACGGTTCGTACCACGATGTGGACTCAAGCGAAATCGCCTTTAAGATCGCCGCCTCGATGGCCTTTAAGGAGGCAGCGTCGCGCGCCAAGCCAGCACTTCTCGAACCGATCATGAAGGTAGAAGTGGTGGTACCGGAAAAGTTCATGGGTGATATCACCGGCTCACTCTCGGGCAAGCGCGGTCAGATCGAAGGTATGGAAGAGCGCGGTATGAACAAGGCGATCCACGCCAAGGTGCCGCTCTCTGAAATGTTCGGCTACACCACGACCTTGCGCTCGATGACCGAAGGTCGCGGCAATATGACAATGGAATTCGATCACTATGATGTCGTCCCGCAGAACGTGGCTGCAGACATCATCGCGAGCCGAAAGTAAAAGAGTTTAAAAGAAAAGAAGAGAGTGCGGCGGGTCTTACGACCTGCCGCGCTCTTGCATTACCTCGAGTGCTTGCGTATAGTAAATCTAACGCATCTTGGCGTCGCTCTTTGGCTTGTCTAAAACGCTCCCGCCCACCTTTGGCGGAGCGGGGTGTAAATCGGCAGGCCTTAGGGTTTGGTCCGATTCACCCGTCTCAAAAGACAGGCATCGGATAATTATTATTGTTTACAAGTAACTTATCCGATTATGGCAGAATTCAATCGTGCAAAGCCGCACATGAACGTCGGTACTATCGGTCACGTTGACCACGGTAAGACCACGCTCACGGCCGGTATTCTTCACGTGCTTTCGATGCTTTCTGGCGAGGGCTATGCTGCTCGCGTCGAGAACGTCGACAATATTGACAGCGCTCCTGAGGAGAAGGCACGCGGTATCACTATCGCGCTTCACCACTCTGAGTACGAGACGCCAAACCGTCACTACGCTCACATCGACGCCCCAGGTCACGCTGACTACATTAAGAACATGATCACTGGTGCCGCCCAGATGGACGGCGCAGTACTCGTGGTTGCAGCAACTGACGGCGTGATGCCTCAGACGCGCGAGCACATCCTTCTTGCAAAGCAGGTGGGTCTTAAGAAGCTCATCGTCTTCTTGAACAAGGTGGACATGGTGGCAGAAGCAGATCTCATCGACCTCGTTGAGGAAGAGATCCGCGAGCTCCTCACGAAGCAGGGATACGACGGTGCAAATACGCCGATCCTCCGCGGTTCTGGTCTTAAGGCCCTCGAATCGAAGGAAGTTTCTGATGAGTGGGCACAGAAGGTGAAGGCCCTCGTTGATACGATGGACTCCTACTTCGATATGCCTGAGCGCGAAGTGAACAAGCCGTTCCTTATGCCGATCGAAGACATCTTCTCAATTGAAGGTCGCGGTACCGTAGTTACGGGCCGTATCGAGCGCGGCGAGATTAAGGTCGGTGAGGAAGTCGAGATCGTTGGTATCAAGGATACGACGAAGACGACCGTCACTGGTATCGAAATGTTCAACAAGCAGCTTCAGAGCGGCCAGGCCGGCGACAATGCAGGTATTCTTCTCCGTGGTACGAAGAAAGAAGACGTGCACCGCGGTCAGGTGCTTGCAAAGACGGGTTCGGTAACACCGCACACCGACTTCGAAGCTGAGGTGTACATCCTCGGTAAAGATGAAGGTGGCCGTCACACGCCGTTCTTCACGGGCTACAAGCCGCAGTTCTACATCCGCACCACGGACGTTACCGGTGAGGTGACGCTTCCGGAAGGCAAGGAAATGGTGATGCCTGGCGACACGGTGACCTTCAAGGTCAAGCTCGTGGCACCGGTAGCACTTGAGCAGGAACAGCGCTTTGCTATTCGCGAAGGTGGTAAGACCGTAGGTGCAGGCGTGGTCACTAAGATCACTGCCTAATACTAAAATGGCAACCGAGACGACACACAAGCTGAAGACGAAGCGCGCCCCAAAGGCCGCGGCGGCAGAGGCATCCGAGCACAAGCTCCGTATACGTGTGCGTGCCTATGAGCACAAGATCCTTGACCTATCGGTGAAGCAGATCATGGATACAGCGGCACGCTTCGATGCGAAGATCGTCGGCCCGGTACCCCTTCCGATCGAAATTAAGCGCTGGACCGTGAACCGCTCAACTTTCGTCCATAAGGACGCACGCGAGCAGTTCGAAATGCGGATCCACAAGCGCCTCATCGACATCTTGAATCCGTCCCCAAAGGTTATTGAGGCTCTCACGAACCTCAATCTCCCGAGTGGCGTGACGATCGATGTGAAGATGGTCTAAGCGACCGCCAAGAACAAGTTTGAAACAAAACCGCCCCGTAAGGGGCGGTTTTTGCTTGCTGGTATACTGTGCCTATGAGTCACGAGCAGCTCGCTAAGAGCGTAAAGCTAGAAAAGCAGAGCGACCTGCAAGTAGCAGAGAAGGTGTTCAAAGATATTCATATGACCGGGCGTGCTATGCGCATTGATGAATCGCCAGAAGACTATCAACGTGAGCGAGAGACCTCATGGCCACACGCATGGGAACAAATTAAAAAAGAAAAAGGATGGATTCCATCTGAAACAGTATCGGCCACAGGCGCCATGAATGCAGCTCCTCAAGAATATGGGGCAGAAAAAGCGGATCAACTGTTTGCGCATGTGCCACAAGAAAGACGAGAGCTTGCCAAGTACTTGGCGGGCTTGTCCCAAGATGAGTATGCCGAATGGCTCACAAAGCACATGCTCGAAGAAACTGATTTGTACAATCAGCTGACGGCGCGCCCGGAATACAGGTCACTGCTCGGGCAGGAGCGGGCGCTCGTTTTTGTTGCGGTCAAAGACACTCCTGAATACGCGCAATACCGACAACGCGTGGAAGAACTTGATCAGTTCTGGCTTCTAAAAAAGAAGCAAGCAGGCAGCCAAAATATCCGCACGGTGGGCAGCGGTGAAAAATGGAGCAATTTTGAAATTAATAAGGGCGCACAGAGTGCGCACTCCGAGAGTAAAGGGTATTTGACGTTTAAGAAGCCGGCCGAGGCTCTTACGCCGGAGAATGTGTCTTCGTTCATGCGAAGACTGCAAGAAGCCGGATACAATGGACAGGTCAAAGTGCCGACGATGCCCAGCGCACTGTTTTTCCGCTTTGATAATATTGTTTTCCATGGCGACACGGATGCTGACGTGGATAAGGCGCTGCAGGTTGCCGAGCAGCTTTTTGGTGGACAACTGACTCAAACTCAGAAAGGCACTGATGGTATAAACGCCAACGGCTCACATACGAGTCACTCCGACCTGCTCGCCGAGAAAGTCAAAAAAACTCGGGCAGAGTCTAATATAGAGATGAAAAACCCGTAGACGCTTTTCTAGTTGCATATTCCAGTGAGGTGGGGTAGAGTGCTGCTAACGCTATGTACCCGCGGGTACCTATGGCAGAACGCGCGAAGCGTCTGCTATCGCGCGTTTTGCTTTAAAAAACAATGAAATTCACACTCGCCACAAAAGTAGGAATGACCCGTATCTATACGGAGGATGGACGCGCGGTCGCGGGTACTATCCTCGTAGCTGAGCCGGTGACCGTGACCCAGGTTAAGACTATGGACGGCAAGGACGGCTACAATGCCGTACAGGTTGGTCAGGGTTCACGCAAGATCAAGAACGTCACCAAGGCGGTCTTGGGTCACACAAAGGGTAAGGGCTACGAAACCATCAAGGAGTTCAAGGGCGATACAGCTCTTGAAGTAGGCAGTGAGATCAGTGTCGATACCTTCCAGGTAGGCGATATGGTCCGCGTTTCAGGTCTTACGAAGGGTAAGGGCTTTGCGGGCGTCGTGAAGCGCCATGGCTTCCATGGCGGTCCTCGTACGCACGGTCAGAAGCACTCTGAGCGTGAGCCGGGTTCGATCGGCGGTTCGGGTGGTCGTGCCGGCGGTCGTGTGGCCAAAGGCATTCGTATGGCCGGCCGTATGGGCGGTGACCGCGTGACGGTGATGAACCTCAAGGTTCTTGTTGTTGATGCGGCAAACAATCAAATGATCGTTTCAGGCGCTGTTCCGGGTCGCCGTGGCACGGTACTCGAAGTCGTCTCCAAATAACTTTTATTACTATGGCAACTACAAAGACAACCAAGAAGACGGCTCCGAAGGCAGAAAAGGCGGTTCGCCCGCTTGAGGCAGACGTCTACTCGATGGACGGGAAGAAGGTAAGCTCGATCGCGCTTCCAGCGGAAGTGTTTGGTGCACCATGGCGTGCAGACCTCGTACACCAGGTGGTCACGGGTATTCAGGCAAATCTTCGCCAGAACCGCGCTCACACGAAGAACCGCGCAGAAGTGTCAGGCGGTGGCAAGAAGCCATGGAAGCAGAAGGGCACCGGTCAGGCTCGCCACGGATCAACACGCTCGCCGATTTGGCGCCACGGCGGTATTACCTTCGGTCCTCGCACGGAGCGTGACTATAGTGAGAAGATCAACAAGAAGATGCGTCTTGCCGCTCTTGCGTCTGCGCTTTCACGCAAGGCACAGGATGGTGAGCTCATTTTGGTAGACAAGCTTTCATTTGCAGCACCTAAGACGTCATCGGCAAAAGCGGTCATTGCAGCGCTTGGGAAGGGTGCCGATGCGGCAACGCTCGCAGCGAAGAAGAAGAACGCAGCGCTCATTGTGGTCTCTGAATACCATGTTGATACGCTGAAGAGCTTCCGCAATATCGGCAGTGTGCTTACCGAAGAGGCCCGTAACTTGAATCCGCTTGATGTGTTGACCCACAAGTACCTCATCATCGAGAATCCGGAGGCATCGTTCAAGACGCTCAGTACGCGCATGGCGGCATAACAATACACGTATGGCTATTTTTGGAACAAAAGAAAAAGTAAAGAAGGAGAAGAAAGCGGTCGTGCGTCATGCACGTGCAGCAAAGCTTGCTGAAGGCGTTGCGCATGACATTGTGCGTGCCCCATGGTTCTCGGAAAAGGCACTTATTGCCACCGAGAAGGGTGTCTACGCCTTTGCGGTGCCAAAGGAGGCAACTAAGGCCCAAATCGCAAGTGCGATCAAGGAAGTGTATGGTGTTGCGCCGCGCGCGGTACGCATTGTGAATCTTCCGGCAAAGCGCAAGAATATGCGTACGCGCCGTGGAGTAGGAGTGCGTTCGGCACGCCGCAAAGCCTATGTGTACCTGAATCAGGGTGACACGATCACGTTTGCTTAATTACTAGAACATGAAGACCTACAAACCAACAACCAAGAGCCGCCGTCACATGACGACCTTGCCGTATCGAGAGCTTCTCTCGGGCGATGGTCCGTACAAGCCGCTCATGCGCAAGAAGAAGCGCCAGGCAGGCCGCAATGGTTTCGGTCGCGTCACGACGCGCCATCAAGGTGGAGGCCATAAGCGCCGCTTGCGTGAAATTGACTTCTTGTATGACAAGAAAGACATTCCGGCCCTCGTCGAGACAGTGGAATACGATCCATTTCGCAGTGCCTTCATTGGCCTTGCGCTCTATGCGGACGGTGCACGTCGCTATGTGGTGCTTCCAAAGGGAGTTAAGGCGGGCTCTACGTTTCTCGTATCTGAAAAGGCAGGGGTCACCGTGGGCAACCGTCTCCCACTCGGTGCTATTCCGGTAGGAACCTTTGTGTACAACATTGAACTTTCTCCTGGCGCGGGTGCGCAGCTTGTGCGCGGTGCGGGCACCTTTGCTGAAGTGGTTGCTCATGATGCTGGCTATGCGCAGATAAAGCTTCCTTCGACCGAGGTTCGTAAGATCTCTGATCTCGCCTGGGCGTCAGTCGGTTCAGTGGGTAACGAGGAGTACAACCTTGTGAACCTTGGTAAGGCAGGTCGCAGCCGCTGGCTCGGCATCCGTCCAACGGTTCGTGGTACTGCCATGAACCCAGTCGATCACCCACACGGAGGCGGTGAAGGTCGTCAAGGACGTGGTTTGCGCCGTGCAAAGAGCCTCTGGGGCAAGCCGACAGGCAAGGGTCAGAAGACACGCACGCCGAAGAAGTACTCAAATCCGTTCATCGTTTCTCGCCGCAAGGTGGGCAAGCGCAAGAAGGGTTAAAAGATCAAAAAACCGCCGCCCGAGAGGGCGGCGTTTTTTCATTTCTGTCAAATTACCTCAAAAAATGTTGACGTTTCAGCCGCCTTCCTGTATCTTGCCTGTATCCCGCATAGCGGGCTTTTCATTACTGCTTTATGTCACGCTCACTCTCAAAAGGACCTTTTGTGGACGCCAAGCTCCTCAAGAAGGTTTCAGGACTCAAGCCATCAACGGCGGGAGTTATTAAGACGTGGGCGCGCCGCAGCCAGATTAGCCCGGAAATGATCGGTTTCACTTTTGGTGTGCACAATGGCCGCAGTCATGTCGACGTGCTCGTCTCGGAGGAGATGGTGGGGCACCGCCTCGGTGAATTCTCGCCAACCAAGAAGTTCCTCCGTCACGGCGGCAAGATGCAGAAGGAAATGGAGCAGAAGAAGCAACAGGCTTCTATCGACGCTGCTAAGGCCGCGAAGACTGCTCCAGCAGCTAAGAAATAACCATGGCAACCGCAACACTTGAGACCTATAATCAGTCGCCACGTAAGGTTCGCCTTGTGACGAACCTCGTAAAGGGTAAGAAGGTTGAGGAAGCTCTTGCAGCCCTTACCTTCCTTCCAAAGCGTGCTGCAGAGCCCGTGGCAAAGCTCATCAAGAGCGCGGCTGCCAATGCTACCCAGCAGGGCGAGAAAGTTGAAGACCTCAAGGTCGAAAACATCATTGTAGAAAGCGCCGATATGATAAAGCGTTATATGCCACGTGCTTTTGGCCGTGCATCTATGATCCGCCGCCGCCGCTCACGCGTGAAGGTGACCGTGGTACCGGCTCGCAAGTCCGCATAATCGTTATGACACACACTGTACATCCTTACGCACACCGCCTTGGCACGATTCGTGGCTGGAAGAGCCGCTGGTTTGCTGCTGACAAAAAGAGCTATCGCTCCAACATCAAGACCGATGAAACGATCCGTCGCTTCCTTTCAAAGCGCCTCCGCGGCAGCTATGTGAGCGGTATCGAGATCGAGCGCTCGGCAAGCGAGCTCCATGTGATCATTTCTACGGCACGTCCGGGTATGGTCATTGGCCGTTCGGGCGAGAATGCTACGAAGCTTCGCAAGGATCTCGGCGATGTGGTCCGCAAGGTTGCGCCGGAAGATCGCCGTGTTTTGAAGCTTGATGTAAATGAAATTCGCCAGGCTGAGACCGATGCTGCCGTAGTTGCGTATATGGTCGCTGAAGGTCTTGAGAAACGTATGCCATTCCGCCGCGTGCTCAAGCAGACGGTGGAGAAGGTGATGGCCGTACGCGAAGTGCAGGGCGTACGCATCACGCTTTCAGGACGCCTTGGTGGCGCTGAAATGAGCCGCAAGGAAGAGATCCGCAAGGGCCGTATTCCGCTCCAGACCTTTACTGCAGATATCGACTTTGCTCACGAGCGCGCCTACCTTTCGTACGGCGTCATCGGTATCAAGGTTTGGATCTACAAGGGCAATATTTATCAGGATAAAAAGGCAGCTCCGCGCTCCGCGGCCTAACTCGTACGCGTATGTTGTTTCCTAAGAAAGCAAAGCATCGCAAGTGGCAGACCGGACGTAAGAGTCCGCAGCGTCTTGCACGCCCGGATACGCGCGGTACTACGATTGCCTTCGGGTCATTTGGCCTAAAGGCAACCACAAGCTCACGCATGACGAGCAATCAGATCGAGGCAGCTCGTAAGGTGCTCACGCGTGCGGTTGCGAAGAACGGTAAACTCTGGATCCGTATTTTCCCAGACCGACCGGTAACGGCAAAGCCGGCTGAGGTGGGCATGGGTAGCGGTAAGGGCGATCCGAAGCACTATGTGTTTGAAGTGCGTCCGGGCCGCATCCTCTTCGAGCTCGATGGAGTACCGGAAGATGTTGCGCGCAGCTACCTGCGTCATGCAGGCATGAAGCTCCCGGTTTCAACGACGGTCGTTGCGCGCCGCGGCTAATTTGTGTATGACTAAAAAGATGACCAACCTTGCGACCCTTGCTGACGGAGAGCTTACCAAGCTCCTCGCCGAGACCCGCGCCACATTGCGCACGGAGCGTTTTGCTGCTGCCGGTGCGCGTCCGAAGGATTCAAATGCTCCGGCAAAGCTCCGCAAGACCGTTGCCCGCATTCTTACCGAGCAGCGTGCCCGTGCCCTTCGAACCGCATAACAACACTATGGAAAAAAATACTACTCGCCCCCAATCATTTGTCGGAACGGTCGTAAAGACCGCGATGAAGGACACGGCCACCGTACGCGTGGACCGTTATGTGAAGCATCCAAAGTACAAGAAGTACCGTACACTCTCAAAGAAGTACCTCGTGCACAACCCAGGCAATACGGTGCAGGTGGGGGATAAGGTGACGATCGTCGCGGTGCGTCCCATTTCGAAGATGAAGCGCTTCGCTATCAAAGACTAATATGTTGCAGGACCGATCCATCGTAAAAGTAGCAGATAACTCAGGCGGCCAGCTCGCCCGTATCTTCAAGCTGCCCGGCGGCTCACACAAGCGCTACGCTCGTATTGGCGATGTGGTCATTGTTTCTATTCAGACCGCACAGCCGCGCAAGGCCGTAAAGAAGAAGGATATCTACCGGGCCGTAGTGGTGCGCACGACCAAGGCTTTTCCTCGCAAGGATGGTTCCTACATCCGCTTCGACGAGAATGCTGTGGTGCTTATCGAGAAGCAGGGTAAGGAGATGGGTCCGAAGGGTAACCGCATTTTCGGTCCGGTGCCGCGCGAGCTTTCAGAGCGCGGTTGGCACTCCATTACCTCGCTTGCTCCAGAAGTTGTCTAATCAATTACATATGCACGTCAAAAAAGGAGACAAGGTCAAGGTGATCACTGGTAAGGACAAGGGCAAGTCCGGCGTTATTGTTCGCGCACTGCCAAAGGAAAACAAGGTGGTTATTGATGGTGTTGCTATTGCAAAGCGTCACATGAAGGCGCATGCGGGGAAGGTGGGGCAAATAGTCGAGCGCCCTCGCCCGATTGATGCGTCTAACGTGACACTGGTTGAGCGTGCCAAGTCTAAATAATTAACTGCCTATGTCTCTTACTAAACAACGCCAACAGACTGCCTACGAGGCACTCGCCGAGCAATTCGGCTACACCAGCACGATGCAGGGTCCGCGCATCACGAAAGTGATCGTCTCAACAGGTGTCGGCAAGAAGCGCGACAAGAAGCAGGTTGAGCTTATTGCGGACCGTCTCGCCAAGATTACGGGCCAGAAGCCGTCGGAGCGCGCTGCGCATACGTCTATCGCGTCTTTCAAGCTGCGCGAGGGCGATGTGGTTGGTTTGCAGGTAACGATGCGCGGTGCTCGTATGTACGACTTCATTGATAAGCTCATTCACATTGCGCTTCCGCGTACGCGCGACTTCCGTGGCCTTAATCCAAAGGCTATTGATGATATGGGCAACATGACGGTCGGCATTAAAGAGCACACCATCTTCCCAGAAACCTCTGACGAGGATCTGAAGGATGTGTTTGGTCTTGCAGTGACCATTGTGACCACGGCCAAGTCGAAGGCCGAGGCTGAGGCATTCCTCCGCCACATTGGTATGCCGCTCGTCGTTGACGGAAGCGTAAAACGCTGATAATCTGAGCTCACGCTCTTCTCGGAGCTTTATTTTTTATGGCAAAAACCTCGGTCCTCGCACGAAATAACAAGCGCGCAAAGCTCGTTGCAAAGTATGCAGCGAAGCGCGCGGCTCTTAAGGCTGCGGGTGATTCCGAAGGCCTCCAGAAGCTCCCACGCAATTCCTCACCGGTTCGCCTCAAGAACCGCTGTGAGATCTCAGGCCGACCGCGCGGGTATATGCGTGCCTTTGGTCTTTCACGCATTCAATTCCGCGAGCTCGCCCGTGAAGGAAAGATTCCTGGCGTAAAGAAAGCATCATGGTAACTGACCGCATCGGAGATTTCATAGTGCGCCTTCAAAACGCCATGCTCATCAACAAGCGCGAGGTGCGTGTGCCACATTCAAACTATCTCGAGGCGATTGCACGAAAGCTCAAGGACCTCGGTTTCTTGTCATCGGTTTCGGTCGAGGCAAAGGAGGAGGGGAGTGCAGCAAAGGTTCTTATTGTCACGCTTTCCTACAATGAGCGCGGTGATGCTCGTTTGCACGGCGTAAAGCGCATCAGCAAGCCGGGTCGTCGACTCTATGCACCGCATACGCACGCACATCGCGTACGTCACGGTGTTGGTGCTCGCTTGCTCTCGACGTCGGCAGGTGTGCTCACTGATGCCGAGGCACGTAAGCAGAAGGTCGGCGGCGAGGAACTTTTTGAGATCTGGTAATTATTTTCGTATGAGCCGTCTTGCTAAGAAACCAATAGAACTACAGAAGGCCACGGTTACCGTCGAGGGTGGTGTCCTTACTGTAAAAGGTTCTAAAGCAACGCTCACGAAGCGCGTGCACCCGAGCGTTTCTATCGAAGTGACGCCAGAGGGCATCATGGTTGGGCCAAAAGATTCGTCGCGTCTCGCACGTGCGCTTACGGGCACTTTTGCCTCGCACGTAAAAAACATGATTGCAGGCGTTGACACTCCCTATGTGAAGAAGCTCATCCTTGAAGGTGTTGGCTACCGCGTAGAGCTCAAAGGAAAGGACCTCGTTCTCTCAGTGGGCTTTTCTCATCCAGTCACACTCGCCATTCCAGACGACGTGACGGCAGTGGTCGAAAAGAACGTACTCACGCTCTCAAGCTCCAACAAGGAATCAGTTGGTCAATTTGCCGCTGTGGTGCGCCGCCAGAAGCCGCCAGAGCCATACCTCGGCAAGGGCTTCCGCTACTCTGACGAGGTCATCCGCCGCAAGCAGGGCAAGAAGGCCGTCTAAAAAATACTATGATCCACGGACCAAAAACAAAGAATGAACTCCGCGCTCGTCGCCACAACCGCATTCGTGCGAAGGTGAAGGGTACTGTCGAGCGTCCACGCCTCGCAGTGTATCGCAGCAACCGATTCATATCGGTGCAGCTTATTGACGACACGGCGGGCAAGACCATTGCTGCGGCGCATGGTCGCGATTTCAAGGGTCCCCTTTCAGTGCAGGCAAAGGCTGTTGGGGCAGCCATTGCTGAAAAGGCAAAAGCAGCGAAGGTTACCGCAGCGGTCTTCGACCGCGGAGGTTATCAGTATGCTGGTCAGGTGAAGGCGCTCGCTGAAGCCGCACGCGCCGGAGGTTTAACTTTTTAATTATTTATGGACACGACACTCGAGAATGCAGTAACGCAAGACATGAACACCGATACGACTCCGGCGGCGGCTGCAGAAGTGTCAGTACCCGAAGCAGCGCCACGTGGTCGCGAGGGCAGGGGTGCAGTACGCGGTCGCGCACCACGTCCGCGCGCACCGCGCGAACGTTCGGAATTTGATCAGGTCACTATCGACGTGCGTCGCGTGGCCCGCGTTATGGCCGGCGGACGCCGTTTCAACTTCAGCCTCGTTATCGTCATTGGCGATCGTAAGGGACGTGTGGGTGTGGGCCTCGGTAAGGCAGCAGACACGGCGCTTGCCATCGAGAAGGCAACGCGCGATGCACAGAAGCACATGATCAAGGTGCCGCTCACGGCATCGAATTCGATTGCGCATGCGGTGAGTGCAAAGTATGCATCTTCCCACGTTGAGATTTTCCCATCGAAGGGGCGTGGTCTTGTGGCCGGCTCCGCAGTTCGTACGGTGCTCGACCTTGCCGGTGTGACCGATGTTGTTTCAAAGATTCATACGCGCACTAAGAATAAGCTCACCATTGCTCGCGCAACGGTGGAAGCGCTCAAAGCGCTCTCTGTAGAAAAGGCGTAATATTTATCGTATGCAACTCAACACGCTCAAATCTAGCACCAAGCGCAACGTTCCCGAGCCAGTCGGCCGTGGCGGCAAGCGCGGCAAGACTTCCGGCCGTGGCGGCAAGGGGCAGACGGCTCGCGCCGGTCACAAGATTCGTCCCGAAGTACGCGATCTCATTAAGAAGCTCCCGAAGCGCCGTGGTCATGGTAAGAATCGTGCGCGTACCGTCCGCAGCGAACGCATCAACTATGCAGTCGTAAATCTTGCAACACTCGAGACGGCGTATGCAGCGGGTGAGACAGTGTCTCCGGCATCGCTTCTCGCAAAAGGTCTTGTGCGCCGCGAAAAAGGTCGCGCACCGAAAGTGAAGATCCTTGGTACGGGTGAGCTTTCAAAGAAATTGGTGATTCGTGGTTGCGTGCTTTCCGACTCCGCTCGAAAAGCGCTTGGTGTAACCGACTCACACAATGTTTAATACATTCATCCGCAAGATAAAGCTTTCATTCGGCGATGCCGACATACGCCGCCGCATGCTCTTTCTTGCAGGCGCGCTCGTGCTTTTCCGTGTGCTTGCCGCGATACCGGTTCCCGGAGTTAATACGGCGGCGCTGGCATCTTTCTTTGCGCAGAATCAATTCTTCGGACTCCTAAACCTGTTCTCAGGCGGTGGCCTCTCGCAGCTTTCTATCGTAATGCTGGGTGTTGGTCCGTACATTACGGCATCCATTATCATGCAGCTTGGTACGATCATCTTCCCGCAGCTCAAGGCTGCCTACTCGGAAGACGGTGAAGCAGGACGCGCGCGCTTCATTCAATGGGGCCGCCTCCTCTGTATCCCGATCGCCGTATTGCAAGCCGTTGCCTTTCTCTTCCTGCTTCAGAACCAGGGTATTATTGCAGCACTTGATAGCGCATCGTTTGTAGCAAACATTCTAATGATTGCCGCAGGTTCGCTCTTGCTTATGTGGATCGGCGAGCTGGTGACCGAATTTGGCATCGGTAATGGCGTGTCACTGCTCATTTTTGCAGGTATCCTCGCGCGTATACCGGAACATCTTTCGCAGATGCTTTTTACCGCCTCAGCGGCAAATATCCCCAGCTATCTCGCTTTCACGGCGCTTTCGCTCGCGATGATCTATGCGGTAGTCATCGTCTCTGATGCTGAGCGCTCCATACCTATCGCCTATGCGCGTGCAGTGCGTGGGGCAGCGCTCTCACAGGGTGCCGCTACCTATTTGCCAATTCGCCTCTTGCAGGCAGGTGTAGTGCCAATCGTCTTCGCGCTTTCGCTTATGCTGCTTCCGCAGATGGCGCTCTCGGCTCTTGCAGGATTGAAGCTTTCTTTTGCCGTGGGGGCTGCTACGGCATACTCGGCCTTTCTTGCTAACCCATGGCAGTATGGATCGGTATACTTTGTGCTCGTTGTGCTCTTTACCTACTTCTATACGTCCGTTACGTTCGAGCCGCATCGCATTGCTGAGAATCTCCAGAAAACCGGCGCCTTCATTCCTGGTGTTCGTCCGGGACGCGAAACGGAGGAATACATTAGCAACGTAGTGAATCGCGTCACTTTCCCAGGCGCGCTCTTCCTCGGTCTTCTTGCGGTTGCTCCATCCATCGTGCAAGGTCTCACGGGTGTTACGGCCCTCGTGCTTGGTGGTACGGCACTCCTTATCGCGGTGCAGGTCGCTCTTGATCTCGCTCAAAAAATCGACGCTCAGGTTTCGCTCCGAGAATACTAAAAAGTCCCGTCTGGTGGTACACTCGATCTATGGGACCACAGACTATATTCTTTATCGGTAAACCCGGTAGCGGGAAGGGCACGCAGTCGGCATTGCTTGCAAAACAAACCGGCTGGCCGATCGTCGCGGCAGGCGAACAGTTCCGAGCTATCGCGAAAGAGGACTCAGTTCTCGGTCGCAAGGTCAAAAGCACTATTGATGCGGGTATTCTGACGCCACATTGGTTCCCAATGTATCTCTATCTCAAGTCACTCTTTGCGATATCGGAAGAGAGCAGTGTAATCTTCGACGGTTTCAATCGCAAAGTGCCGGAAGCGGAGTTGATTATCGATTCGCTCAATTGGATTGGTCGTCCCTTCACGGTATTTCATTTGAAGGTCACGGACGATGAAGTGCGACGCCGTCTTGCGATACGAAAAGAGGTGGAAGGTCGTGTCGACGATACTGCGGTCGATAAGCGTCTTGAAGAATACTATGCACACACCGACGGTACCATCACGCTGTTCAAGAATGCAGGGGTGCTCGTGGATATCAACGGCCAACAGACACCGGAGCTCATTGCTGCAGATATTCGAGCTCATCTAAAGATCTAATGACTGTAACGACTGACGAACAGCGCGCGAATCTGATTGAAGCGGGGCAACACCTCGCCGCTGTATTGCGCGCCCTTGAAGAAGCCGTTGCACCAGGCGTAACTACTGAATCATTGGATGATCTGGCAGAAAAGATGATTCGCGACTTTGGGGACGAGCCGTGCTTTCTCGGCTACACCCCCGAGGGCGCAGGTCGACCCTATCCAGCAACTCTCTGCGTCTCTATCAATGACGAAATCGTGCACGGCATTCCAAATGAAATCCACAAAGTCCTTTCCGAAGGTGACATTGTTGGCCTCGATCTCGGACTCTCGCACAAAGGAGTCATTGTGGACGCGGCGATAACCGTGGCAGTAGGGAAGGTGAGTGATGACAGTCGACGACTGATGGATGTTACAAAAGCTGCACTCGATGCGGGAATTGCTGCGGCTAAACCAGGAAGACACATTGGCGACATATCGCACGCAATTCAGCTAGAGATTGAAAAAGCGGGCTTCAAGGTGGTGCGGGAGCTTGGGGGTCATGGGGTGGGTGATCGTGTGCATGAAGAGCCTTTCATTCCTAACTACGGACGCGCCGGTGAAGGTGAGGAACTTACTGAGGGAATGGTGCTTGCGCTCGAGCCAATCTCAGCGGCTGGCAAGGCAGGCGTCATCCTTGCGCCAGATGGCTATACGTATCGTACCAAAGACGGATCCAGAAGCGCTCACTTCGAGCACACTATCTTGATTGAAAAGGAGGGCGCGCGTATCATAACGCAATAACCGCGACCGCGATTTTTATTTTTTTACACCATGACACACGAAAAAGAAGAGAAGACACTAATCATATTAAAGCCCGATGCTGTGCATCGAGGACTTGTGGGGGCCATTGTGCAGCGCTTTGAACGCAAAGGACTAAAGATCATTGGCATGAAGATGGTGCAATTGGAGGACGCTGTACTCGAGGCGCACTACGCGCACATCAAGGACAAACCGTTTTTTGGCGGCATCAAAAGTTTTATGAAATCATCGCCCGTCGTGGTGTTGGCTCTTTCTGGTATAGACGCGGTTTCGGCGACACGACTTATTGTGGGGCCCACGAAGGCGCATGAGGCGCCCGCAGGTACGATTCGCGGCGATTTCTCACTGTCTATGCAGTCAAATATCGTGCACGCCTCAGATACTGTAGAGAACGGCGTGGCAGAGGTAGGTCGCTTCTTCTCTGAGAGCGAGCTCTTTGCGTACAAGCGTAATGACTTCGATTACATTCACGCGGATTACGTGTTCTAATTTTTTATCCACTACACCATCATGCGAGAGGGTGTATAGTGGGAAGTGGGGCTGTTCTTGAAAATCAACTTGCTAGTTTCTAGGGACCGATGCATTGAGGTGCGCTTGGTGAAGTCTCTTTGAGACATCCGAAGGCCACCGTTACATCTCCCACCTGGCACATTTAAGTTGAACTTGGAATAGCTCCACGGGTAAACCGCTCCTCGAGAGCGGTTTACCCGTTTTAGGGTCCGCCTAGGATGCCTGTGCTAGCATTACGCTATGGCATTTACACTCACGTGCATTGGAGGCGCGGGCAAAGTCACAGGGTCTACATTTTTAGTAAAAAGTAGCCAAGCATCGGTGCTTATCGATTGCGGTATGGAACAAGGGGCTGATTTTTGCGAGACGTGTGTGTACGATCCGTTTCCATTTGACGCATCGTCGATCGATGCGGTGCTCATTACGCACGCGCATCTCGATCATATTGGCCGTCTGCCAAAGCTAGTACGCGAAGGATTTACGGGAACGATTTATCTTACGCCACCCACGCGAGATCTGACAGCACTTATTCTTCTAGATTCGGTCGGTATTCTCGCAGAAGAAGCAAAGAAGCTAAAGCGAGAACCCCTGTTTACTGCGGAAGATGTTGAGGCGACGTTCAAACAATTTGAAACAATTGAGTATCACGAATCAAAAGAGGTGGCACGAGGTCTTGCGGTGTATTTTAGAAATACAGGCCATATTTTAGGCTCGGCGAGCATACGCCTTACCGATGAGGATGGTACGGCCATAGCCTTTACAGGCGACATCGGGAACGCTCCTTCGCCACTCCTGCCACCCTGGGAAGCAGTCGACGATGTGGATGCGCTCCTTATGGAAAGTGTGTATGGCAATAGACTTCACCCATCGCATGAAGATCGTCTCATTATGCTGCAGAAAGTACTCAGTGATGGCATACAGCGCGGGGGTACCATCCTTATTCCGGCGTTTTCGCTCGAACGCACGCAGCTCATGCTGTATGAGTTTGCTCATTTTTTTGCAAGCAAAGCAATTCCCGAAGTGCCCGTCTTCTTGGATTCTCCACTTGCCATAAAAATTACAGACGTGTATGAAAAGTGGGGCGGTACTTATTTCAATGAGGAGGCAAAGAATGAGATCAACAAGAACAAAGACATATTTTCTTTTCCATTCCTGAAGAAAACAGCATCACCGCAGCAGTCGCACGAGATAGAAAAAGTCCCTGGGCCAAAAATCATCATCGCAGGAGCAGGTATGAGCCATGGTGGGCGCATCGGCGCGTGGGAGGCGCGCTATCTGCCTGATCCCAAAAATACGCTTGTTATCGTAGGTTATCAGGCACCTGGCTCACCAGGACGACGCCTCCAAGATGGAGCGAAAGAAATTCGCCTGCAAGGGCAGCCTGTTAAAGTTGCGGCACATATCGAAACCATCGAGGGTTGGTCGGGTCACGCAGATCGTGATCAGTTGCTAGCGTTTGCGGAAGCTGCTCTTAGAGGTAAGCGTCTCAAGACCATTTTCGTCGCCTTAGGCGAGCCCGCTGCGGAACGTTTTCTTGCGCAGCGCATTCACGACTATTTGGGTGGCAACGCAATTGTGCCCGAACCTGGGGAGGTATTTCACATTGGCGCCGATGTGGTAAAGCAGGCATCATGACCATGATGCAAAAAATACTGGCAGGCATTGCAGTCGTGGTCGTTCTAGGAATCTTTGTGCTGTATTTCGGAGGCTTTTCAAATGTCCTCGTTAATAGCGAATACCAGTATGACTGTGAAAGGGGATACTATGTGACAGGAATCAACATTATTAATGGGCCAGTAGCCTATTACGACAGTAACAATACGCTGCTTGGTTCATGTAAGGGAATGGTGCCGCCAAATGAGTTACAACAGTGCAGTAAATTAAGAGAACAGGTCGGCGCATGCAGTGCAACACCTAAAACAGTACACAATCTCAAGCGTAGGTGGTAATTATGAAGCTTGGCGTCTACCAGCATTACAAAAGCCCAGACAAGAAATACCGCGTGATCGGGGTAGGTAAGCACTCTGAAACACTCGAGGATCTAGTTTTCTATGAGGCCTTGTATGACAACGAGCTGTCAAAACTGTGGGCGCGACCACTAGACTCGTTTCTTGGCGAGGTTCTCGTAGACGGAAAGAAAGTTCCGCGCTTTACCTACCTCGGAGAAGAATAAAACAAAAAGAACCGCCTTCCGGCGGTTCTTTTTGTTGTTGGCTTTGTTATTAGCCGACCTTCTTTACAATGCGAGTGAAAATTTCAGGGTGCTCGGAAGCAAAGGTCGAGAGAACTTTGCGATCGAGTGCAATGCCGCTCGTCTTCAATTTTGCGATGAAGGTGCTGTATGACTTCTGACCATTCTCACGGATTGCTGCATTCAAGCGCACAATCCAGAGCTGGCGGAAATCACCCTTCTTGTCCTTGCGGTGTGCGAAGGCATAGCGGCCTGCGCGCATGAGGCCTTCCTTGGCCTGCTTGATCTTTGTTGATCGGCCATGGCGGAAGCCCTTGGCACGCTCCAAAATATTGGTGCGGCGCTTGTGTGCTGAAACTCCTCCTTTAACTCGTGCCATACGTGATTACTTAATTCAATAAATTTAGGCAGCTGCCGTACCAGCAAGAAAGCGACGACGAACACGCTTCGTGAGGGAAAGGTTAATAGCGCGGCGTTTGGCCGTGCGCTTTGAACCACTCGCCTTAGCATTGAAGTGGTTCTGTCCCTTCACGCGAGCAACGATTTTTCCGTTGCGCGTGACACGAAGACGTTTCATATATGACTTATTTGTTTTCATGGTTTGGTTTGGTTTCTTTTTCGCGCTTTTGCTGGGCGGCAAGGTCTCGCTCTACAACAGCCGCAAAACCCTTCGGGCTTTTGGCTATCGGTTCAGCGAGCTTATAGGCATAGGGAATACGGATAAGAAACTTCTCAAGGCGCTCAGAGAGGAATTTTTCATCCATCCCCTTATAGCGGCCCTTTAAGAAGAGCTCAGCCCGTACGCGGTGGCCTTCAGCGAGCCACTCGGCGGCCTTCTTGGCCTTGAGCATCATATCGTTGTCCCCGGTACCCACTTTTATCTGGATTTCCTTGGTTTCTGATACTTTTGCCTTGGCTTTTGCTGCCTTTTCCTTCTTGCTACGCTCGTACTCAAATTTACCATAATCCATGATCTTGGCAACCGGGGGGTTGGCCGCAGGCGATATTTCGATCAAATCGAGGCCGGCCTGCTTTGCGGCGCGGAGGGCCTCCTCGAGGGTGATGACACCGAGGTTTTCACCCTGTGCACCAATAACGCGCAGCTCGCGCGCGCGGATCTCGTTATTGATGCTTATGCGTTCAGTAGCCACCGGAAATGTGCTGTAACTGTACCACAAAAACGGACAGAGGCGCAACTAAAACTTGAGTTGGGTTGGGTCCTGAAGAATGATCTCCGCCTTGCCTTGGTATGAAGTAATTTTGCCGGACACGGTAACGCTGTGCCCGATAGCAGCTCCTAGGTTTGGAAAGCTGTGACTGTCGTCAGAAAAGATGACGCCCGAAAAGGGGCAGGATTTGTAGTTTGCGCAGAAGTCGAGATAGGTGACGCCCTTTTTCGAGACATAGGTAGAGATGAGGGTGCCTGTGACCCACGCGTATTCGCCGATGTGCTGTAAGGCCTCAGTGTAGGGAATGGGTCCAATAAAAACAGGCGCGGCCGCTTGTGCGGCCGCGTTGTTTTTATAAGTCTCTAAGAGTTGCCGCAGGATCGTTTCATAGGCTTTGCGCACGGTTTCATCTGTGCCTATCTCGAGCAGTTCATCATTCACGGTCGTAGCCGATTTCGTCCAATTGTAGCTACCCATAGCATAGGCCGATTCGGTGACGATGGCCTTGATATGCATAATGCCCGTACCATCGGAGTGGCGTTCTGTGACTACAGGCACGCCGCCGTCCTGAAGAATTTTCATCACACCGGAGCTATAGGATTCGTGGCTTTGCCCGCTATCAACCAAGCCGCGCACATCGACGCCGCGCTTTTTTGCTGCTACGAGTGCCTCCGCGATTGAGGGGAGAGTAAACGTGTACACGGCAAAATAAATATGTGATTTTGCATTGTTGATGAGGGCGATGATTTCCTTGTCGTTCTGTTTTTGGGTAAGCGAGTACACGACGCGCACTGAATCAGCGGGCGGTGCGGTAACTGTGGCAGCGGGAATGTCTGGTGTTTGTGGAGAACTTGCAAGACCGATGCTATAGCCCACGAATCCTGCGGCAAGGGCGAGTACGAGTGCACCGACAATGCGTTTACGATCCATGTGTTCGGGATTTATCCACGAGGAATCCTTTCCGCAGCCGCTTATGTATGACGTTAATGTGGCTGGCAATCGCTATCACGGCAATAACAAATGCTGCAATGACCCAACGCTCTTGATGCAGCCACTCAGCGGTCACGGAACCAAACCAATAGGAGAGTCCGAACAGTACGGTTGTCCATATGGAGGTCGCAAGGATGACGGTCGTCACAAAGGTGCTAAATGATTTGCCGATGAATCCGCTCGCGGCATACGTGGGAAGACGCGAGCCGGGAATGAAGCGTGCCGAGAATACGGTGAGCACGTAGCGTGTCTCAAGCCAGGCCCGCACTGGCGCCACATACTCATGATCAACATACGAAGCAAAACGCGGATGCTTGCTCGCATATCGGCCAATCGAAAAGAAAAATAGATCGCCGAGGATAACGCCCGTATAGAGCGAGAGAAGAGCCACTGGTATTGAGATGAGGCCATCAGACGCAAGTACGCCCGTCAAAATGATGGTGGGATCTTCTAAAATAAACGTGCCGATGACAATAACGAGAGATAGAATGACTGGGTGGCCGAGTGAGCCACCGATGGCGGTCGCGAGATAAGCATTGGGGCGCATAGGTACCACCTATTCTACCAAATTGTGTGCGTCTGTGGGCACGAGGCGCGGGCGATTTTTCTTGTTGCGCGACCCTTCTGGTGAGCGTATTGTATCTCTATGCGCCGCGCCGCTCTTGGTATCATTCTTCTTCTCACGTTTTTCGGTATCGCCGATACCGCCTACCTTTCGCAAAGTGAGCACAATGGGGTGCCGCTCATATGTAATGTGCAAAGTCTGTCAGAGTGCAACAGTGTCGTGACGAGTCCATACTCGCGGCTCTTCGGATTACCGCTTGCTGACTTTGGTCTTATGTACTACATCGTGCTTTTTGTGCTCATTGTAGTGGAGCTCTGGTTGCCCAATAGTGTGCTCCGTCGGCTTATTCAGCTTGCCGCACTCGTCGGTTTTGTTACCTCCGCGTATTCAGTGTATACGCAGCTTGCTGTGCTGCATGCCATTTGCATATATTGTATGGCCTCCGCGGGTACCACATTTATTATCTTTCCGTTTGCGCTCCTGCTCGAACCGCTGCGCAGAAAGCCCGCTTTTGTTGAACTAACAATATAAGGTATGAAAAACACTCTTATCGCCGTGGCTGTCATCGCTCTTTTTTGCCCGGCACTAGCGAGTGCAGCCGATGCGCCAGCGTCTATTTCGCTCGCCCCCTCACTCATTGCAACAAGTTCGGCGCCCGGCAATGCGTATCTTTTCGGGCGATCGATTATCGTTACGGCACCAACGATGGGGGATTTAAGTGCGCTCGGTTGGTCGGTGGTGAGCGCGGGTAAAACCTACGGAGACGTTTTCCTTATGGGCGGGTCAGTAAGCTCGCGTGCTCCTGCTTTGGGAGATCTACGTGCTGTTGGCGGTAGTGTTCGTGTAGAGCAAGATGTGGCGGGCGATTTAGTCGCCCTTGGATATCACGTCGACGCCCCTGCGCACGTGGGTGCAAGCTCGCTTATCGCCGGGCTCAATGTTTCGCTTACGGGAGGAGCTTCGGGGCCGGTCACTATCTATGGTAACAACGTCCTGCTCTCTGGGACTTTTACGGACACGGTGAATGTTGTCGCCACCGGCGTTGTCACGCTTGATACTAATACCGTCATGCGCGGGAAATTCACTTATGAGTCGCCTGATATGGCGCGCATTCCGGAGACGGCGCGACTCACGGGTGGCGTCGAGCGACACAATTCATCATATCTACCTGACGTAGGCACCTCGCGCGCTCTCGCTTTTGCGAGCATCGTCATTTTTCTCCTCGTCCGCGTCGTGGGAGCCATCATTTTGGCGGGACTCCTCGCAGGGCTTTTCCCATCTCTTGCCGAACGCGTGGTGGAACGCGCAAGTAAACGGCCCGTGCGAACATTCTTTGTGACGGCTCTGCTCGGCTTTGCGATACTCGTCGCGACACCCATTTTGTGCGTCCTCTTAGCACTCACCTTTGTGGGACTTGGTCTCGCGGTGCTCATTGGTATTTTGTATTTGCTGCTTGTTGTGCTTGCCGTGCTCTATGCTGGCATCCTCGTAGGTACGCTCATTTTGCGACGTATCTTTGATCGCGATGGGGTCCGCTGGCACGATGGTGTGGTCGGCATGCTTTTAGTCTCGCTCATTGCGCTCGTGCCTGGCATAGGGGCGCTCATCGCCGGAGTCCTTACCGCATTTACTGCGGGCACCCTTTTTGTGATTGCGTATCGCTTTGCCTTTCCGCACGACGAACTCGCAGAAGAGGTGTTATAGTTTTGGTATGAAAATGCCAAGCATTGGTGAGTCGGCTCCGAGCTTCTCACTACCGGATCAGGACGGCAAAATGCATACGTTAAAGGAGTATCAGGGTGAGTGGCTCCTTCTCTATTTTTATCCAAAAGATGACACGCCGGGCTGCACGATAGAAGCGTGTACCATTCGTGATCAGTTCCAAGATTTTAAAAAAATAGGCGCAAAGGTGATTGGCATTTCAACGGATTCGGTGCAAAGTCATAAAAAATTTGCAGATGCCTACGAGCTGCCGTTCACGCTCCTTGCGGATGAAAACAAGGAAGTGGTAGGGGAGTATGGCGTCTTTGGCGAGAAAAAGTTTATGGGCCGCACGTATATGGGTACGACGCGCGCAAGTTTTCTCATCGATCCGAAGGGAAAGGTTGCGAAGGTGTACGAGAAAGTAAAGCCAGCTACACACGCCGCCGAAGTGATTGCCGATCTAAAGACGCTCGCTCAATGAAAAATCTCGACGAACGCAAAGCACGGGTAAAGAAAATCGTTGCGTATCTCAAGAAGGCGTATCCGGAAGTGAAGAGTGAGCTCCACCACAAAACGGCTTTTCAATTTGTGGTCGCCGTCGTCCTTTCGGCGCAGTGCACCGACAAGGCCGTGAATAAAGTCACGGCAACACTGTTCAAAAAATACAAAACGGCAAAAGATTTTGCAGCGGCGTCGCCCGCGCTATTTACGAAAGAAATTTCCGCCATTCCTTTTTATCGCAACAAAGCAAAGGCCATCATTGGAGCGGCAAAAATTGTTACTGAAAAATACAAAGGTAAGGTGCCCCAAACAGAAGCAGAGCTCGTGACGTTGCCTGGCGTGGGGTATAAGACGGCGCACGTGATCCTCGGCGAGCTCTACGATATCTGGGAGGGGATTCCGACGGACACCCACGTGAAGCGCTTTGCGAAGCGCTTTGATCTGACCGATCAAAATGATCTAAAAAAGATCTCAAAGGATCTCGAAGAACTCGTGCCAAAAAAGGATTGGAAATATGTAAACAACGGCCTCGTCCTCTACGGCCGCTACGTCTGCAATGCCCGCCCACACGACTGCGTGAAGCATCCACTCACAAAACTTTGGCCTGAAGCGGCCACAAGGTGGCCCAAAGCGAAATAAGGTACGATGTGAGTATGCCAGCCCTACGCAAAGTCGCCGTATTTGATATTGATGGGACGATATTTCGCTCCTCTCTCCTGCTCGAACTCGTGGAGCGGCTTATTCAAAAAGGACACTTTCCAGAAAGCACCCGCGCCGCCTATGAGCGCGAGGAACGCGAATGGCTCGACAGAAAGGGCGACTATGAGGCCTACATAAATAGGGTTGTCGCCGTGTTTGCGGAGCAGGCCAAGGGTCTTTCGTACGAAGAGGCGCAGTATATTGCGGGCGAGATCATCGAAGAGAAGAAAAACCGCGTGTATCGCTACACCCGCGATCTCATCAAAGAATTAAAGAGCCAAGGCTACTACCTGCTTGCGATATCGCATTCGCCCAAGCTCATCGTCGACGCCTTTGGCTACGAGATGGGCTTCGACAAAGTGTACGGCACCATTTATGAGATAGGGCCAAACGAATGCTTCACGGGTGAGATTGAAGACAAGGAGCTCATATTTAATAAGAACGCTGTGCTCCAACGCGCGTTGCGGAAAGAAGGGCTTTCGCTTGAAGGTTCGGTTGGTGTGGGCGATACGGAAAGCGATATTCCGATGCTTGAGATGGTGGAGCGGCCCATTGCCTTTAACCCAAATGCAAAACTCTATCGGCATGCCAAGATGCGTCAGTGGGAAATAGTCGTGGAGCGTAAGGATGTCATTCATAGGATTTAAGAAAATTGTTTGGGCACACTATAAAAAACAAGGGAGACACGATCTTCCTTGGCGAAAAACCACAGACCCGTACAAGATTCTCGTGTCAGAGGTGATGCTGCAGCAGACGCAGGTCGAGCGCGTGATTCCGTTTTATAAAAACTTCTTAAAGCAATTTCCGACAGTGAAAGTGCTGGCGGCCGCGCCACTCTCCGAGGTGCTCGTCGCGTGGCAGGGGCTCGGCTA